>CAKVBK010000001.1 GCA_934725285.1 uncultured Bacteroidales bacterium
GCGCGCCTCCCTTGCACTTTTGAAGAGGAAGATGGTGTTCAGTGACCTTTGCTTCAACTAAATTGCGGAAGAACCACTATTTTCAGTTCAAGTCACAGCGGACCTCGCGGCCGGCGGAGACATTAAAAACGGAAAGGCTGAACTTTCCTCTCAAAAGCAAGAACCTTCTGAAGCGGCGGGACCGGCTTAACTTTGCGGCCGGAAATCTCGCCTGGGGCCTTGAATGGCCCTCGAAGGGGAAGAATTTCCGGTGGCCCTGTTAGCCGGGGAAGGCGACGGCAACGGTTTGCCCGCAGAAAAATACGAGCCGGAGGTCTGGAGATTTTTCTTCGGGATGCGCAGCACCGTTGCAGGCAAAAGCAACCATTTCGTCAACTGCCGAAACATTCTATTTCGCAATAATCATAAAAACATTTTTTTTGCGAAATATGAAATTGGGTCGTAACAAATTGTGGGTTGACCGGTACATACTGCGATAGCCCATGCACAATCATATCATCAGCATTATTCTCCCTTCAGACTTGACGAAGGTTTCCGGGTGTCGCATCACTACGGCATAGACCTGCGCGGAGGTCACCGGCTGCCCGTCCTTGCGGATATGCAGCCGCCTTCGGTTGATGATGTCGGCAATCTGTTCGGTGCGCAGACCGCAGTTGCGCTCCGCAAGGACATAGAGCATGGCTTCCTCGATTCTCATCAGTCGATGATGACGGCTGTCCCGGAGGCCGTGGCCATTAGCATGCCGTTGTCTGCACCAAGTGTCTCGTAATCGATGTCAATGCCTACCACGGCGTTGGCTCCGCGCTCCATCGCCCGCTGCGACATCTCAGCCAGAGCCTTTTCTCTGGCCTTGATGAGCTCGTTCTCGTATGAGCCTGAGCGCCCGCCGATGAAATTGCGGATGCTGGCCCCGAAGTCCTTGAGAAAGTTTACGCCAGCGATGACCTCTCCGCAGACGACTCCCTTGTATTCCTTGATGTTGTGACCTTCAATGGCCGGAGTGGTTGTAAGTATCATAATGATTTTTCTGAATATAATGCAATATTACCTTTTGTTGAGAACAACCCGGAACTCTTCCGGAAGTGTGACATTTCCAAGTGCTGACGCTTCCCTAAACAGCGGAGCTATTTCGCTGTCGCGCCACCCGGCAATGCCGCAGCCGATGCGTGTCACCAGAAATGTCAGTTCCGGGTGCGCCTTTGCGTATGCCGTGAAGTCATCCACGTGCCTGCGGATAATGTCAATGCTTCTGTCCATTGTCGGAATTGCATAGCATTGACCGGTCATACCGACACCGACGCCCCATTCGGCGCCGAACTCTTCATAGGCGATGCGTGCGGCCCCGCCACCATGCATTCCTTCCTTGTTGCTGCCGAATACGAATACCTCACCATCTTTCAGCGAGGTTATGTACCTCGGCGTGATTCTCTTGCTGTCTGCCATAGTGTTATTGTTATTTGTCTGTTTTTCCTAAAATCAATTAACGGGCGATCATAATTCACTGTACTTTAATGTATGCCCCATTGTTAAAGTCAACTGCTTCAGGGACTTCATAAACATATCCGAGCTGATTTGACAAAAATTCCGTGTTGCCTATTTTGCCGCGAATGTTTGTATGAGAGTGCCCATATATCCAATATGCGATTTTGCTGTCAGCTATCCATTGTCCATGCTCTGAAGAGAATGCATCATTCAGTTTACTGCCTTTGAACCTGTCCGACACCAATATCTGAGATGGAAGATGGTGAGATACAACGATTATGTTGTCATTGGCATGCAAAGACACTGCATTTCGGATATAATCCAGCGAACATCGATGTACATCATTGAATATTGCAAAGTCGAGACGGTTTCCACCATATCTGATCCTGTGAAAATCCGTTATTCCGCTCTCTATCAAAAGTGCATTCTCTACCCTTATATTGCTCCATAGTGTGCTCAAAATAATACTTGTGTGTCCTATCTTTACTACAGTATTGTTCAGGTATCTGACGTTACTGCGAAGTTCATAGTTCCATGCCGAGAGTGTATACTTAAGATCAAATCCTCCATAATACTCATGGTTTCCAGGAACAATGAGCGTCTGTTCATAATTGTCTGCACACCAACTCCAAAATGGATTATTCGTACAGTCCGTCCCCAAATAGGCAATATCTCCGGCTAGAACGAGTATGTCTCCCGAGACGTTCAATGGATTATTTTTTATCCATCTGCTATTCCTTGGCAGTTCAAGGTGCAGATCAGACGCATACTGAATCTTCATATTATTCAACTATAAAACTTTCATCAAGCACATTAAGGTATTCATCGAGGAGCAATTCATTTTGCAGTTTCAAACTATCACAAAGAGACTTGCGGACTCCGTCGTCTGTATTCACGGTCTCAATGAATCTAGTAATTGCATCCTTGATATTTTGAGGAATTATAAACTCATCGCCAACAGTAAGGCTGGCAGCTGCCATAACCACATCACGGCGATGTTTCTTGAGGTCATCATCATTGACATGCATCCCACTCTTCTTGTCTTCTCTCAAATTAAGATATGCCAAGACTTTAAGGCAGATTAATGAATCCACAGACGCATATCTAAGGCCATTCCTTTCCTCTGTATGGCTTATGAGATAACTATAATAGTCAGGTTCCAATATAATTGCCGAAAGATATGAGGCATCGTCCAGCATTATCGCCTCTATGTGGTGCTCTTCCGGATTACTCAAACCGCTTACAGGTTTGGACAACAGTTCAATCTGTGCCGGATATTCTGGTAAACTATCATAAAAACTATACAACACATATTTCTTCCGCCCGTCGGTGTCCTTTCTTGTGGCACATTTATAGTTCCCGGCTTTGACAAAAGACCAAAAAGCATCAATAAAGTCGTTGTCCAAGTTTTCAAGGACAAGAACCATATCTATGTCTTTCGTCTTGCGTGGAGTGTATCTCCCTTCAGACAATGTTGCACGGCAGGCTGCACCTCCGATTATAATAAACGAATCCTTATACTTTGAAAAGGTCTTCTCAAATATGCCAATTCCATCAACAATCACTTTTTCTGCCATACCTCATCAAGCATTATTTTGTTTTCTTTATCGACTCTAGGATCAGTATCACCTTCCAGACTAAGGAATAGAGATAGCCTGTCAATAACATCAGATTCTGTGTCCATTTCAGGATAACGCCATATTTCTATTTTCACATTCCCGTCAAAGTCATTCAGCCCATTGAAATCCGTCTCCTTGAAGCTTCCGGAATAAACTGCAATTGTCGGCACTTCATCCGGAGAAATCATAGTGTATGACGCCAATGCGCTGACCCCGGAATACTGGAATCCTACGGAAGGAACGGCATCGCAATATTTGACTTCCTTGACTGGAGTCGTCATATACGGCTTCGCCTTCTCCCACAACTCACGACCGCCAGCAATGAATCTTATCCTTTTGCTCCGATCAGAGTCTTTTCTGCATTCGCACAAGCCGAGAGCTTCAATGTTCTCAACCGCCTTGGCAATGCTGACATAGGAATACCCACAAATTTGCGAGGCCATTTCAGAGACAGAGAGCCCGTCAAGACTCATTTTCTGAAGATGATACAGCAAAAGGAACTGTGCTGACGCTGACAGCTTGGAAGGATTCTTTGCCTTTTCCTTCCTGGAGTGCAGAATCACGTTGGGCAGAAAAACCTCTCCGCGCCCAGTGATGAAGAATACGCTTTTCTCAATGTATCGCTGCCTCTCATAAAACTTCAGATTGGAAAAATAATATACAATCGGTACAGAGAGAACAGAAGCCAATCTGCCAGATATCCTCGAACAGCTTGCAGGCGTCTCATTGATACCCAATTTCGACACAAGAAGCACGAATGTAGTCCCCGCAAATTCTGCCCTATAGAAAGAGAACCTGACGATGTCATCAGCAATGGCGCCCTTCAGTTCTTTCTTGGGAATCTCTGACAAAGGGATAACAAATCCGGCTATCGATATGCTATTAATTTGCACTATTATAATATATTTATACAATAATGCAAAAATAGCGTATAATTACGAATATTACAATAGTTAGAATAAAAATATCAGCCTGTTGTTATGATTGACTCAGAGCATTAAGAAGATCATTATACCACACTCTCGACCACGTCGAAGGCCTTGCAGAAACGTCCCTTAAGTCCCAGACCTCCGTCATTGATCAGGCTCATCGCTGTGGCGATTGCGTCCGCCTCACTCACGCCGGTGACCCTCAAGGCCGTCTTCTCTCCGTAGTCCGTAATCACGTTTACCGTGTAGCGGTGAACCATGTCCATCCTGTCGTTCTTCAGGGCCTCGTCGCACTGGCTTGTTGTCCAAACGATCTTGCTCAGGGATGCAGGACGGACATCCTTCAGCATCTTGACCTTCACCTTGGCGTCCGTCCCGTTCGGATTGATCTTCCGGAACCGCAGGCATCCGCAGGAACATTCCCAAAGAGGCGGACGACGGGGAATCCTGTCACCGCCCATGCTCGCACTTTTACGATACCGATAGAGGAACTCCACCTCCGTCATGTCGCCGGTTCCATAGATGATATCCCAAACCGTCTCGCCGCAGACAGGACATTTGCCCGGCTTGCGAAGCACGTTTACTATTCTTGAATGAAGCGCCATATCATATATGTTCAGAGTTGTAAATATCTATTATCAATCCTCATCAGGGTTTATGTCAAACGGAAGAAGTGGAGCATCAGAGCCACTGACGGATTCTTCATTGAACTTGTCAAAGTCGGAGACGAAAGTACGATCCTGTATTACTTTGAACTTTTCATATTCGCCGTAAGCCTTTTCTCTGGCCTCATCCTGCGAGACCGTACCGGCAGACTCCGTAGTTTTGTAGTCATTCATTGTCAGGAACTGTTCCAGACGCTGTCTCCAGTCATCCATTGTTGTGATGATATGCCTACGCGCACGAGATTCAGCAAAATCAAGGAAGGATGTCGTTATCGAATTGAGCTCGGAGATTTCTTTCTCAGACAGATAGTTCTTCGCCACAATGGAGTCCGACCGTTGAACACGGCCGCCCGGTGCATTCTTCCATGTGGTAAGTCCCATGTTTGGTCTCTCAGCATCAGCCCTCTGATATACGATTTCAGCGGCTGTGTGATGCGTGACAGCAATATGCATCATATTCTGCACCATCTTGAAAAACAGCTTTGTGCTTTCCGATTTTGCATCATAATCAGAGCTGCATTCAGCATAGATGTCAGTAATCTTTTGATAATACCGTCTTTTGGAAGTTCTGATTTCTCTGATGCGTTCAAGCAAGTCATCAAAGTAGTCCTTGCCGAAATGACGTCCCTGCTTCAAACGTTCATCATCCAAAACGTAGCCTTTGACGAGAAACTCTTTCAAGACAGATGTCGCCCATATCCTGAACTGCGTGGCCTGATAGCTGTTGACCCGGTAACCCACTGCTATTATTGCATCAAGATTGTAGAATAAAGGTGAGCGTTCCACATTGCGTTCTCCTTCAGTTTGAACTATCCCGATTTTTCGGATAGTTGCCCCCTCTGACAGCTCACCGCTTTCGAATATCTGTTTCAGATGATAGTTGACGGTCCTGACATCCACTCCGAAAAGTTCCGCCATCCGCTTCTGTGACATCCAAAACGTGTCCCCATTGAAGATAACCTCAATGCGGGCTTCCCCCTGCGCAGTTTTATAGAACAATATATTGGAATCTACTGAATTACGAATCAGTTCTCCTGTCGTGACAGTATTCGAGAAGAACTGCCTTGCATGGAGCACCATAGGCTTTTTCCCATCCGCATTCTCGGCTATGATCAGGCACGCCAGCCTGGATAGATGGAAAGTATCCACCTTTCTGAAAGCCCCGCTGCCTAGCCTGACCATATCAACCGACTGGTTGAAATGGTCACCAATTTTCATTCCCTTATCATTGGCCACAGCAATGGCCTTATCAATCACCGCCCTGAATTTCCAATATCCGGAATACCCTAGTGCATCAGAAAATTCTCTGGAACTCCAGTATTCACTTCCGTCAGCACTCTGGTGACGTATTCCGTCAAATACAGATTGAAGTTCCTGTATATTGCTTTGTAGTCCCATATTCCTCCAAATTTACGAAAATAAAACATAATCAACACCTGCGATCTTATCGCTATCGCCTTTTTCTGCTAAGGTTCACGAACCTGGTCTCCCTATAGTCGCAGCCATACGCTTCGTTGGAGCGGACACAGGTGGTTACAATATTCTTTCCTTATCTTGCCTTCCCTGTGAGAAGTTCATTCTTCAAAAAATCATAGACATAACGCGGACTCTGATAGTATAACCCCGCCTTGTCATCAATGAGCCGCTGATAAGTCTCGGAATTTATTACAATGTCAAGGGCTTCTGTCATGGAAGATGCCTTCCCGTCGTCTATGAGCAACATGGCGAGTTTGGCCACCATATCGTTCTTCATCATCTGTTTCTCGTCTATCATCGTCTTACTCTTTTAAGTATTGCCACGGCTTTTTCGGTGCCGAAGAAATACTGCACTGTCAGCCCTTTCATATATTTCAGCTTGCTAACAAGCGTCGGCATGTCTATGAGCTGGTTCTCGTATTTCCATAGCTGCACGCCTACACGGTCGTTGGCTATAGGCCCTATCACTATGTCATAGTCGTGGACTGGTGCTCCGGTTGAATTGTTGCGGTTGGCGAGGATAAACTCGGCCCATTGCTCGCTGTAATCATCGAATACAATCGTATGCAAACCTTTCATGTCCCCTTCTTCCACCTCAAACTCCATAACTATCGGCTCACCGTTCTGCTGTTGCTCGGTCTTTATCTTTGCCATATTGAGTGCCTGTTCATAGTCTGGCGACAAATAAAACCCTTAACCGAAGTCTTTGTTGGGTTTCGACTTACGCAGGTCTATCTTGTCGAAAGCTACATTGGTCCCGTGATACAATTTCATGCTATTCCTCTCCCAATTTATGACAATACTGCGTGAGATCGTCCACTGCCGACGCGAACGACTGTGTATGCAAATAGTCATAGTGCTGTTCCACGAAGCCGATGCCTTTATAACGTAACAGGTAGTTGAATGCCTGCTTGAGCGTCAATCCGTGCCGCTTCCCGAATTCAGTGAGGAATATCACCGTCCATTCTATCTTGTCCTTAGTGTTGTATTCCATATTTCCTTTCCTCTTTTCTTATAACATTTACGAATCATTTTATTTCCGAGATCACATCATAAATCTCCTGCATCAGTTTGTCGCGTCATACATACCACTTTTCTCGATTATGACAATGACCCGAACAAGAATCGCATCGATAATCGATAATATATGACCGGCAAACATAACAACATAGTCTCGTAGTCCTGATACTGTTTCAAAAAGCTCCCTCTTATAGGCATATTTGAGATTCAGATGTAATAAGGACTAGCTTCTTTCTGGCTCGTGAAATGGCCACATAGAAATTCTTTGCGTCTGTAAATTTATGCGCCTCATAAAGCACTACGGTATCAAATTCCAAACCTTTAGTCAAGAGAGTTGTCCCTATGCATCTTCCTTCGATTTTTCGTCCCATGTGCCGAATGTTATTCTTTAAGTGAGTCATAGCTTCATACATTGGAATGTCTTCACTTTCCGCAATATTAGAGGCACGTTTAATTTCGCGATACAACTCTTTGAAATGACATTTGTTACTAATCAAAGAATAAAAGTTATCAAATATCTTCATTAGATTTGGCAAATTAGGATTTTCCTCAAAAGAAGAGAATAGGGATTGTAACTTCTCTCCTTTTGACTTACACTCTTGATCTCTCTTTCGCTTAATTCGATTATTGCCCCTGTCAATCCAATCATTCATAGCAGTTGCTCCGAAGTGCATGGCCTTCATTATATCATATAAGGCTTTTATCTTTTGTATTTTACGTTTATCTTGGCATGCATTTATGAATTCATCAATTTTTTTAGAACAAGAATAAAATTTATCTGAATCAATTGCGTCAAGCATATGAAAGTTATAGCCATAATCAATTGCTATTTTCAAATCAATTCTATCCTTTATACTTCCTCTTGGTTGAATTTGTCCATCTTTGCGAGTCTCATTGTATGACGGATAAATAATCAAGAAACTGTCTGACATGTTATTCTTTATCGCAGTCCTTAATAGACTCAAGAAAGAACTGTCGTGCAAGTCTGCCGGTATAATATGATGAATAACTGTTAACCCTGTACAATTAATTGAGTCTAATTGTATAGGTTTATGCGTTTCCAAACATTTACGCATTGACAATATTTGATTTCCAAGCGCCTCATTTATTCCATGCCATCTCCATGGGTCAGACAAGAGATCAAATTTTTCAAACTGGGCAAGGTCTCTTTCAAAATCCACAAGAGGCGTTTTCTCAAAGGAGAATATACCTTGAAGTGGGTCACCAAGCACATGCAACGGCAAGTTCTTTGCCAAAGTAAGTATCATCTTATGCTGATCAGTGGTGCAATCTTGATACTCATCCACAAAGATTCCATCATAAGAAGCCTTTATAATCAGTTGGACAACAGCGTAATCTATCAACTGAGTACAATACTGAATTATAGTTGAAAAATATGTTTTTTCTTCAACTGACGGCAAATCTCTATTTTCTTTAAATGAAAGTACATACCGTTGCGCGAAACCAGTTATCGTATCTAATTGATACTTTTTTTGAGGTATGTTCTTTTCTTTGAACTTAGCACGCAATGATGCTATTCCAGCATGAGTATGAGTAAGAATTAAATAGCGCGACTCTTCTGGGCATTGCATTATACAATCAGCAATAGCCGTTGTCTTGCCGTGTCCTGCAGGGGCCGTTAATAGACCCCGTTGGCATTTCAAATATGATGTCCAATCAACCTTATTCAAAACCACACCATTTTGTTAATTCAATGATATTCTTCTTCAGATTGTTGTCATTAGGAATGTTGCTCATGTCATTAAATACAATATTTCCTAAGAACTCTCCACCAGGGATATGTTTGAACCATTCATGCTTTTTCTTTGTTGCTTCTCGAATAATTTCTTCACGAATAGTCTGTTTTTCTTCCTCTGAATTCGCATTGCTAATTCGTCCCATCATATCGTCTGACAATTCTATATTATGGTTTGGAAATCCATTTTCATTACATTTTGTCAAAGAGATAAATTCATTCCAAGAGACAGACATTATTATTTCCTTTTCAAGGCAATTCCCTTCGCCACATAAAAATAATGGAATAGAAACGTCTCTTGCTGCATTAATCTTAACGGAAAGTTCTTTAGTTACATCATTATCGGCAAAAACACATACATCATATCCCATTCTTTTGAGTTCAATGGCGTAAGTGTATATTTTATCTCCTCCACCAGCATTCACTATAACTACTCCTTTTGTCGAAAAGTTAGCCTCATTTTTAGTCTCAAGCCATGAATCCATCGCTCGAAGAAAACCACATTCAGTTTTTCCTTCACAGATTATAAGTTTCTTTCCGAAGAATGCCTGAGGGTTTGAACGGCGACAACTATCCATTGCACTATCCACACGACATAAAGAATCCATATCTTTGTTTAGTATAAAGATATTGTCTGCTTCCGCTTCGAGAATTACATGAACAGAATGAGTCGTAATGAACATTTGTCCTTTATCTATTCTACGGAAGAGCCGAACAAGAGTCGCTATGCGATCCGGTTCAAGTCCTTGCTCTATTTCGTCAATCAAAGCAATGCCGCCAGTCTGTGCCAGATCCATCTGAATGGCAATTGACATCAAACGTTTGCTACCTTTACCATGAAGACGAAATGGCAGTTCCATGTCTTCAGTTTTCTCATGAAGGGCTATACTATTTCCAGTATAAGGGTTTTCCTTTATGTCTATACCCGTAGAAAGTTCACCTAGAGAAAGCCCAAGTCGCTCTGATGTAGTTTTGAGTTGTTCCAAAGGTTTGTTTAATTCCTCCTTATCTTCATTATTCAATGAGGAAGACATTGTCCTTAGCATCTTGGACTTAATTTGGTCAATCTGCTTGCTATTACTGAGTGAGGATTTTGTTAATGAGTATAATGGTGAAAGTTTATTATACGAGAACTGGTTATCAGTATAATCTGTAATGAAGTTAATTGCGAACAAAGCTCTTTCTTGAGCGGATATTACCTTATCTTCAATATCAGCACCGGATCGAGCCTTAACAACCCAACGAGGTTCTAAAGACTCGTCCACAGATAGTTTTATGCTAATTCGCAGATTGGATTCTTGGCAATCTTCATCAGTTAAATCGTTCGTTACATATAATCCAAACTTTTTTTCCGCTAATAGCTCATGCGGTATATCAGACAGCTCAGCTTCGATTTCTATAGGAGATGATGTATTTTGGTTATAGAAATCAAGATCACTAAATGTCATATTCCACGATGGTGAAAGCACAGCATGAATAGCAGATAAGACTGTGCTTTTTCCTGAATCTCCTCTGCCGATAAGTATAATAAACTTCTCTTCTCCAAAATCTTGACAGAGATGCTTTATTCCTCTGTAATTATTGATTATAAGTTTATTTATATGGCTCATTATACGACTTTAAATCAAATGCGTAACCTTTATCTTCTTATAGTTCTTGCCGGAAATGCCGAGCAGGGCCATAGTGTCATCCTTGATGATGAGTTCACCTTTCTGGAGTGAGGCGATTTCAGCCTTTATGTCATTGAAGTCCTTGCCTGTCACTCCGAAAATATCCTTGATAACGGAGTCATTTATGCTCTGCTGCTTCATAATGAGAGGATATTGAGCGTTGGCATAGAAATCAAAATGCTTACTCTTGAAACTGTCCATATTCTGAGTCGCCAGGATGATGCTCAGCCCCTTGTTTCGACCGACAGCGATAAGATTCCTTAAAGGTTGATTGTCAAAGTCAAGCATATAGTGAGCCTCATCTATGATTGTGAAATGCCTGATCTGCACACACTCGTCATTTACGGCCTGCTTTTCCAACTTCTCATATATGTTGTTTAGTTTCGAGATTACGAAATAGACTATTGCTTTGGCGATGACACCATCCTTAGGGAAGCTGTCCATCTTGACAATGTAGCATCCGTTGACAAGGTCAGTCTTATCTTCCGTCTCAAACAGATTGTTACGAACGAGCTGTTTGAGGACAGAGGAAATGCTGTCATCCTTGTCCGCATTGACCATCTTGCAGCGATACTGGTTCAGCATTTCATTGAAAGTGATAGGGCGGCCATTGGTTTTCTTGTATGCGTCCACAATGGCTTCGCTGAGGCGATTGCTCATGTTGGCGCTGATGCTCGCCTTGTCTATAGCACACAAGGCGTTCGCCATCTCCGTCGAATACAAGTTGATCTCGTTTATCGGGCGGCCGCTGAAATCCTTGAAAGGAGTGAATGGGAGAGGATTCTTTACAGGGTCAAGGATGCTTGACCGGTCAACTTCAAAGTGCTGAAGCCAATGACTGTTGGTGGGGTCAGAGAACTCACCTTTATAGTCAAACAAGAGGAAATTGACCGGATAAGGGCTTTCGACGGAAAGGCTGCGGAACTGTTCGATGATAACCGCAAGAAGGTTCGTCTTACCTGAGCCTGTCGTCCCGGCAATAATCACCTGTGCATTGCTTACAGAACGCCCGTTTATGTTGAGTTTGGCCTCTATTCCATCACCGTATTCACCGATAACCAAATCCAAAACAGGAATGCTCGTAGATGCGCACTTCCTGTCACTTTCTGCAAACAGGAACGCATTTAAGTTGTCGTCGCTCATCAAGTACTTAAGTCCTCTGTGCATTTCAGCGGCAACAATCTTCGAGACGACCGTCATATCCTTCAAATCAAGTCCAAGATCCTTATACCTCATTTTGATGAGGGCCGAGAACAAAGGCTTCAGGTCTCTGGCCGTGAAGAAAGTCGCGACAAGACGCTGGCTGTTCTTTGAAAGGGATTCCTGCTCAATGTCTTCAACCTTCCTTTTTTCCGGAAGATTCAGCCCCACAAGAAGGCATATCCTCATCACCTTGTTCAGCGGGAAAAGATAAGGATTGCATCCGTCAATTTGCTTTGTCAAATTGAATTTTGACTCCAACAGATTCTTCAATGGCGTTATGTCATCAATGATTCCTTCCGCCTGACGCAGGTTGTCTAATACAATATCCATGACTTAATTATCTAATTGGATTCCAAAATATCCGGATTCTACACTCGTTGACTGCTTTTCAACATCACGTTTCAATGTATAAGACTTGGCTATGAAAGGCTCAAGCTTTATATAGTCACTGTCTTTCCGTATTTCCGATGTCGTGCAAAGCAGAATTGTCTGTTCCGCCAAGTCTGGAAAATATAGTTCCATCAATGCGTCACGGCTTTCCTCATCAAGAACGCCCATGACCGTATCAATCATGACAGGCGGGTTGTAGTCTCCGAGATTCCTGAGCACTTTAAGGAGCACCTGGATGAAGATCTGTTTGGAGGCCGCATTCAGCTGGTTCAATGAAATCTGGTTTCCGGCCTTATGATATAGCTTTATTGAGAAATGCTCCATCCTGTCTGACAGCTCAACCCTTGATATACATCCCTTATACGAGATAAGCAACTCATTGAGCTGTTCTTTCATTTCAGTCTCTATTTTCTCTTTCTTGCGTTTAAGGAGACTATCGGCAACCTCTTCAAAGAATGATTTCAACTTGACCAACGTATCATACTTGACATCCGGTTCCTGCTGCACCTGAATGTCGTACTTGTGGATTTGTTTATCAAGTTTCGATATTTCAGAATTCAGGTCCTCGGCCTCGTGTTTCAATGATTCAAGACTCCGCTCCCTTTCCTCGTAGTCTTTTATGAGTTCAGCATTCCCACCGCTTTGCTGCCGGAGCAAAGTGTCCCGCTGCATTTCCTGATCGTGGAGCGTTGCGATGCGTGTATCTATGTCGTGCTTGAGTTCGTCCAATTGCAGGAATCTGTTGAATGCGCCGCCTGTCATCATGCGTTTGATGGCAGACAGCTCGTTGTCATCAATGTAAGAATACTTGTCAACGTTGCTTGAGGGTTGCCGGCGGTCATACAGATAATCGACAATTTCTTTCTCTTCAACATGTTCGGGACAAAGGCACTTGCGCTTCAGGTATTCGAGAATCTTATCAGTAATATCCTTAATCTGCTCAAGCGAAAGGGCATCACTCATCCTCTTCTTCAATTCATCCTTATGCCTGATGATGTCATTGAAGTCAAGGGCCATATTGTTGAATATCTTCGGGATAAAGATATCCGTCTCTATTGAATCGACTATGCTCTTGATTTGCTCGTTATAACTGCGTGCAGCCTTCTTTGTCTCCTCTATATTTTCAGTGAGGCTGTTGATTTTTATAGAGTTGTCCGCAATGGTTTTTGCGCCGACCTTCGCAATATCATAGTCATCCTTGATTCCTACAAGATACTTGTAAAGCTTGTCCTGCTCCGCAACGTTCTGATCAAGTTTCTCGACCAAAGCTGCCTTATTCGCACAGAGCCCATTATATTCCTTGGCCTCCTGCTCTGCCGCCAGTCTTCTTGCCGCCCATTCCTGCTGCAATTTTTCGGCAGCCCGCTTCATCTGGATATATTTATTGAAGCCCATGACGTTCTCAATGTTCTCACGTATCAGTTGGGAGAACACGCCTTCCTTCAAAAGGTCGCTCGATTGCATCGCATCGAACAGGAAATACTTGCTCAGTTCCTGCGGAAGATTAGCCTTTATGATCTTGTTTACCTGCTGTTCGGCGATAGTGCGCTGCGCTATTGGCATTGCAGTGCCATAGACGAATTGATTGCCGTTCATATTCAACGACACGCTTTCCACAGGCTTTTCGGCAGTGTTTAGTTTATAGCCCCTTTTCAGGATATAGGTCTGTTCCTGCCCGAGAACCTGCCCAGTGAATGTCAGTTCCAGCCATATCTCAGGTGCCTCTGTCCCGACCGCACCGTTGTTAAGAAGTTCTCTGAACTGTTCCTTTGTGGAAATCTTCAGCCCATACAGCGCTCCGCATATAGCCTCGAACAGGGTTGTCTTACCGCCACCGTTCATGCCGCCTATCAGGATTATCGGCCTGTACTTGGAAATGGACAAGTCCAAATCAAGAGACAGATAGGTCTTGTAATTCCTTATTTTGATGTTCTTTATCACCATACCTGTGCCCTCCCTATTTCAAATGCTGAATCGCCTCGTTTATAATTATCTCCGTGTCGGAATCGCTCATTTCTATTCTGTCAACCTTCGCGGCATGATACTTCCTTAAGATTTCCTCGCTCAGCCAGTCAAAATCAATTTCATGAGCGAGGCACAAACTCTTTATCAGAGTAAGATCCTCTTCCCTGATTCCGTAATGAAGGAACTTATGGTCTAAACCTTGTGCCATAACAATGTGGTATTACTGTTTATATTGCTCCGGATAGAAGCAATCCCATCCGGAGAGGTCGTCAGTGTTGGAGATAGGAAGCGGTGAATATTTCCAGTTCTCGTGGTCATAAATCAAAACACCACCCTTGAGCCCAAGCCCAGCGTTCTCGTCATTCCGCATATATTCCAAAAGGGCGTTATGCTTGTTGGGAGCGTTCTCATCGCTGTTCTGGGATTTCGTGTCAAACAGGAATATCTGCCCGTTTTTCATGCGTATGACATAATCCACATAGAAAAGAGACTGCTCGCCACGGACATTCTTGTAAGGGACGGCATAATTCATTATTCCGCTGTCTCCGTTCTTGTACCACCAGTCGATATATTGTGTGTTCTGTTCCAGAAACTCCGAGAAGTTCACTTCCTGATATGAGGCATTACGTGAAGCGATGAAAGGCATCAAGGCATGATT
The DNA here is from genome assembly GCA_934725285.1 of uncultured Bacteroidales bacterium. Lineage (GTDB taxonomy): Bacteria > Bacteroidota > Bacteroidia > Bacteroidales > UBA932 > Cryptobacteroides. Next base: position 14,834 of record CAKVBK010000001.1, read on the forward strand.
TTTCTTAGTGTCATCCACGTAGTTTACCTGTTCGTTATAGACTCTCTCTTCCGGGACCTCCCATTCATAGGAAATCAAATCCCTCTCGGAAGCCTTTCGACGCATATTCATCGTCTGCTTATATGCGTTCAGAGCTGCGTGAATGACCTCCACGAATTTCGGCCTATTGCCATGGTACAGTACAATCTTCTTGACATCCGTCTCAAACACATCGAAAAGAGACTCCATAGCTTCCTCGATTGCGTTCTCCAACACAGCAAGGCTCTGGTGCTTTTCCCACTCAGTCAGCTGCTTAAGACAGAAATCATCAAACACTCGCTTGAGCTCGGACTCCGTACGTGCAAACTTCACTTTGCTGCCCACCTCGATAACGCCAAGTTCGTTCAGTATGGGCAAGTCTTTCGGAATGTCTATCGAAATACTTTTGACATCGAAATTGATATACTTCGATGCGGCAACTCTATTGTCCGGAGCCTTGTTGTCAAGGGAGAATGGTTCCGGCGAGTCGTCATCACCGAACAGATCAAAAAGAGAAGGCTCATAGACCTTGGTCCAGCTTCTGGCCATCTGTTCCTTCAGAACTGTCTTGAAACCGGTACCGAGACGCATACGGTCGGTGCCTTTCCTCTCAACATATACTGACTGCAGCTTGACATTATTGAGGTTGGGTCTCCTTTTGGCCGAGAGTTTGGAGATGTAATCCAGGTCGTCCTTCACAATCTGAATCTTGTCCTTGCTCAAGTCAGTATAGACATATCCCATATTGAGCGCATCCTTGGAGTAGTACTTCTGCTCAGGCATACGAAGGATTCTCCCTATGGTCTGCATCGTGAATGTGAAACTGTCCAACTTTCTGAATATAAGAAGGACAGCCGCGCGTGGGCAATCCCACCCCAGGGCAATAGCCTGTTTGAATAACAGCACCTCGGTAAGGTTGTCCGGAGCCTCAAGATTATCAAGGTTTTCCTTTTCATTGGAAAGCCAAACCGCCAGCTTACCGTTTTCCGTCGTGATGTCATGCATCGCACGAAGATATTCTATCACCTCTTCCTTGATGGTGTTGTCCTCGGCAGTGTTGGCCTCGCTTGAGTCATTCGGCAACTGGATGAGCAGCAGAGGGTTTATGCCTGCTCCCAATTCTTTGTACGCTGCAGCAAGCTCATTCCGCTTGTTCAAGGCTTCTTTTATAAGCCATTGATTAGCTGTAAGCCCGTCGGAACGCGCAATATCGATGGCCGGATTCAGGACTATGCCATTTTTAATCATCTCCTCGGCGATGACATCCTCACGCAACACGTTCACCATTTCGTCGCCGGTAGTGATAGGAGTCGCAGAAATACGGATCTCCAGTTTCGGATTGATGTTCTGAAGTACTTTCTCGCACTTCTTGGCGTTCTTCGTCCCGAACATATGCTCCTCGTCAATCACGACCACAATCTGGATGTGGTTGTCTTCCTGAGTCCTCCTCGTGATGTCGTATAGAGAAGCCGAGTTCTCGGTCTCACGAATCATCACGGCATTGTCCTTGTTGATGCTCTCCCAGTTCACAAACAGAATCTCTCCGTGCCGTATGTAACTCTCGTTGGAGTGATCAAGTTCATCATAGATGAGGGGCTGAAGGATGCGGGTCTCGGTGAAGAAGTTCTTCATCTTGAAATAACTCTGTTCGTGAAGTTTATTCGGAGCTATCCAGATGAGAGCCACCTTGTCATAATTGCAGTCAGTCCGTTCCGGCAGCTCGCTGACCAGACGGCCGAGCATCTCGGAAGCCATCACTGTCTTTCCGGAACCCGTGGGCGCCTTGAACACGAGTTTCTTTCTCTGCCCGGAACTGTTGAGCAGTTTTATTGTTTTGGAGACAAGTTCGTTTACCGCAGTCTCCTGATATTTAACTTGCTTAAGCATAACTATTCCTCCCCGAAAATCAGATTCAACTCACTCTCTCCGTCTTCACTCAATTCCGGTGATGTCCCGTCACCGACAGTGCCATCCAGGAACTTTGTCTTTCTCTTAGGCAGGACTTTCTGATAGGCATTGTATATCGCTGCCGGAAGGGCGCATAATTCGACCTTGTCCAGAACATCCACGAACTCATCATCATAGGCATAATTGCCCGGAGCGAAGACATAGATAAGAATCTTGCCGTCCACATTCATCTTTGAAATTTCATCGGCAAATGCCGGAACCGCCAATTCGTTGTAGATAACAAGCATACGTCTGTTATTATCCTCAAAGTACCTTGACACAGAAGCCTTGAGTTTGAGGCTTCCGAAAGTCTTGACTTCCCGGTAGATGTCCTCCTTGATGCAGAGCATGTCGGTCGCCGCATATACCAACTGGCGCATATTCCTGCTTGTGCGGTCTCGTCCGATGAAGTCTGTCTTATAGTAGCGGAGCGTGTTGGCCGTCAAGCCCGGTACGCCTTCTCCTTTTGGAGTCGTGTAACCATTGATTATGCGCTTGTTGCGCTCGTATGTCACCTCCTCGCAGATATGATTTTCGTTGTTGGTGACAAGGATGCACTTACGGTGTCCTCCGTCCTCGGCGTTTAGTTTCATTGTAGCGTGGAGGGTCGTGCCACTGCCGGCGAAGAAGTCGAGAAGGGTGATCGGTTTTGATGGAATTGAAACCAACTTGAGAAGATTCGAAATGAGTAATGTTGGTTTTGGAGATGTAAAGACCTTATCTCCGTCAAATAGGGCTTGTAGTTCTTTCGACCCATGAGTCGCTGTCCCATATTGTTCTGCCTCAAACCAAGTGTGAGCAATAGAACCAAACTCAACCTGCTCATTTAAGAAAACTTTCAATTGAGGTCTTGATGTGCCATTTTTACCAAACAAGATACGATTGTCTGCTAAGGCACTGGCGAATTTCTCCTGAGAAATTCGCCAGTGCCTCCCTCTTGGAGGGAGGTGCTGGATCCCTGTTGCAGGATTCGTTATAGGATATGTCAAATTAGGCCTTACATGAGGCGCATCCATCGGGTCTGCCTTCCAAGGACCTCTTGGATCATTATCTGGATTCGAGTACTTATCACTATCAACATCAATAGGATAAAAAACAAAGCCGCCCTGCTCATACCAAATCGAAGCATTGGATTTTTTTAACCGTCTATTGCTTTGCCGCCTACTTTTTGCTACTGCTAAAATGTATTCATGATTAATGCTTAAGTCAGTATCATTTTGCAGAGATTGACGTGAATGCCATGGTATTGAAGAAATATAGTTTGCAACCCCAAAAATCTCATCACACAACAGCTTCAATTGCGCCTGTTCATTATCATCAATTGAAATGAAAATAACTCCTTTATCTGACAGCAATTGTTTGGCAATCTTCAGTCGCTTATTCATGAACGACAGCCATTTGCTATGTCTGAACGAATCCTCCGAATCCACAAAGGAGTCGTTATAGACAAAATCCTTGTTTCCTGTATTGTACGGCGGATCGATGTAGATGACATCTATCTTCCCGGCGTGGGTGTATGAAAGCGCAGTCAGTGCCTCCAGATTATCGCCCTCGATGAGGATATGATTAGGGGCATCTGGATCATCACTGATGATTGCGCGTTCCTTGACCTCAGTCAGAACCGGAAGTTCCTCCCTCAGCCGTTCCTCGACTTCCTCCGGCTTGTCCTCCCAGACGAGCCCGTATTTCTTATGAGTCTTGAGAAGTTCTATGAGAGCCGACTTCTCGTCATTGCTCAAGCCTTCAATTTGATGAATCTTACCTATCAGTTCTTGTTTATTTATACTCATCGCCAAATTCTTATATGGTTTTAACCAGCAGGATGCACACACAATATCGCCATGATGCCGCATCTGAAATCAATCTGAAAAAGGTGTCCTTGCTATATCATACAAATATAGCAAATAACCACGTCTATTCAAACAAAAGTCTATGAAAATGAAAAACTTGTCAAGCAAATGTGTACACAGTCAGACGGCTTGACCAAGTCGTGAAGAAGGGAATAAGGAATAAAAATTCCGTAATATAGTATTCTTTTTATATTGTATATGTATTATATTTATTATCTTTGTCACGAATTTCAAAAGCAAGAATAAAATATGGCAATCAGAAGAAGCATTCTAATAATTGCCCTCGCACCGGTCCTTTGGACCGCGATGCAAACCGAAGCTTCCGCCCAACGTACCGCCGAAGGAAGCATGTTCATAGGCGCGTCCCAGATGGTGTCCGCCTATGCGGTGCCTTCGGGAGGGCTGGAGCTTGGGGCCGGCGGCTATCTACGTTCATCCATGTGGAAGGCCGGGGTGAGGGCAGTGGACTGGAACCACAAGGTGTCGGCCGACACCGGGGTGGAACACGATGACCTGTTCGACCACATAGCGTGGTCGCTCTACGGGGGATGGCGCTACCGCCTCATGGGGACCTACAACCGGATGTTCAGCCTTTACCTCGGCGGGGACATCTTCCTGGGTCTGAACCAATACGAGGCTTTCCGGAAACTACCTGACGAACTAGCCACCGGCATCGCCAGGTGCGGGTTCATCTACGGTGTCCAGCCGGAGCTGGAGCTGGAGGTGTTCCCGGGCCGTCGCGTGGCTCTCGTTCTCGGAGTACAACTTCCGGTCACGCTCGGCTCATCACTCAAGACAGACATCTGGAACATCACGGGCTCTGTAGGGGCCCGCATCAACCTCGTGACGAAATGAAAACGAAACTGATCCTCGCCGCGGCGGCGACAGCCGTCTCGGCCACGCTGTCATGCAGCAAGTTCAACCGGCCGGAGCCGATAAACGACAAAGGCTTCGAAATAGGCTCGTCCGTCGTCTTCAATTCGGACTACCTGTGCAACACCCTCTCATTGGGACTGAAGAGCGGGACCGAGGGCGACTACACTCTCGACTATGTGATTGACACTGACCACACGCAGAAACTCTCCGACCTCAGGGGCGGCTCGGTGGATTCCGGAGACAAGGTGGACCTGAGCCTCAGGAACCCTGTCGTCTATCTGCTTCCGAAGCTCCCGGGCGAGTCGCACAAGCTATATATGGAGATCAGCCGCGATGGGGTGACAAGACGGGACACGGTCGTATTCCGGACGGAGAACGCCGTGGCCGTGAGAATGGACACATCCGAGGAGCTGGACTTCTCCAGAGTCATACTCACCAACCGCATGGGAGCGGCGCAGACCGCCTACGAGGCGTCATTCTTCCTTGACGGCGAGTCCCTGTCCGGCATCAAGTACCTTGGCAACGAGTTCGGCGGCGCGATGGAGCTGGACTTCGCCAGGAGCGAGTCCTACACCTTCGAGCTCCCGTACATCCTCACCGGGGAGCACACGCTGAGGGTTGACATAAGGTCTGAATCCGGGAGCGAGTCCACAACCGTCACATTCTCGGAGCCGGAGAGGAAGCCAACGACACTTGTCATGGCGTACAATGACATAACGGGACAGCTGACGCTGCGCTCCGACCACAATCCTCTGCCTACCGAGTTCGAGGTCACAATCGACATGACGGTCACAGGACACATCACTTACAGGCATGAGCTGTTCTTCGGAGTGGCGGATCCCAAGACCGAGTACTTCACGGAATCAGGGCAGTCGAAGATAAAGGTCTCGCCCGTGGCATCGGCAATCTCGATAGACGGAGGCACCCTGAGAGGGCTTCTGGACAAGATATACTCAATCACAAGGACAGACGCGTCAAACGCCATCGGCAACGGCAACAAGAGGTCGCTTCACTGCGACATAGGCACGGTGACACTCAAGTTCACCATCGCATCGCTTGGCGCCACCGCGGGAAAGACCTCCGTCCAGATACTTCCGTCTTACTCCGGTGCGTTTCCTATACGATACCTCTACAAATCGGCGACATGGAGCCATTCCGCCAACCAGACACAGACAATAATCCCGACATACACAGTGAACGGGAAGTCGCCCTCGCTTGTACATACTCTCTGACAATGAAGAAGTTTCTCATATCTCTCATCGTCTCGGCAGTGGCTGTCACGCTTGCCGTCCCTTGCCGGGCGCAGCGGTGGGCCGTGGGCACCAACGCCGCGGACTGGCTGCTGTTCGGTACGATCAACGCCGGTGGAAGCGTCGCGGTCGCCAGACACGTCACAGTGAACGCCGAGGCAAGATACAACCCGTGGGCCTTCAACAGGGGCGACGCGAGCACGCAGCTCCAGATGCGCCAGCAGACTTACGACGTCGGGGCGCGCTGGTGGCCGTGGTACGTATATTCGGGATGGTGGGCCGGGCTCGCCGGACAGTATCAGGAATACAACCGCGGAGGACTCTTCTCCCGAAGGACAGAAGAGGGCGACGCCTTCGGTCTCGCCGTCTCTGGCGGTTACACAATGATGCTCCACGAGCATCTCAACATGGAGTTCGGCGCGTCGTTCTGGGGCGGATACACGCTTTACACGGCATACGCCTGCCCGAAGTGCGGACGTGTAACAGGCTCCGGCGGGAAGTGGTTCTTCCTGCCGTCAAGTGTAATCGCATCCTTGATATGGGTATTCTGAATTCCATAAAACACAGTTCAATGACACTTGGTCTGATTGCCGTCCTTGCCACGGGCTGCGGCACCCCGCAGCGTGTCCGCGACCTCAGGCAGCGGGAGGTCTCGGCCTCGCTGCGTCTGCCGGAGCGTCAGACGTCCATTCCTGAGTACAGTCTTGGAACGGCGCGCAGGGACACGCTCAAGGTGACCGACGACAGCGGGAACGAGCTCTTCATAATGAAGGCCATAAAGGATGTGGACGGCGAGATGGTGGCCAGCGATGTCATCGACGCCGCATTCGTGACAGCACGTTTACGAAACGTGGCCGAGCGGCACGGCAAGGTGGACCTGGAGTTCCAGATAGTGGTGCCGCAGGCGCTGATGGACAGCCGCTGGCAGCTGAGGCTCCATCCCGACATGTTCATCCTCGGCGACAGCGTCAGGCTTGAAGGTATCGTCGTCACCGGCAGGGACTACCGGAAGGCACAGCTGAAGGGCTACCAGCAGTACGAGAGGTTCCTCTCCACAATCGTGAGCGACTCCACGAGATTCATAGACATAAGGCAGCTTGAGATATTCCTGAGGCGGAACATTCCGACCCTGTACGCTATGCGAACGGACTCGACGGAGGTCTCCGACGAGCGGTTCGCCTCGGTTTTCGGCGCCACGGAACGCGAGGCGGTGGAGCACTACACCAACAGGGTGGCCGTGTACCTTAACGAGAGGCGCAAGGCGCGCCGTGGAAAGATGTACAGGCGCTATATAAAGGCTCCGATTGTCACGGAGGGACTCAGGCTTGACACTGTGATGAGAGCAGTCAACGGCAACTTCATTTACAACTATGTGCAGACGGTGGCCACAAGACCGCAGCTGCGCAAGGTGGACATCGTCCTGTCGGGAGGCATATGGGAGAGCGACAGGCGGATCTACGACATTCCGCGCGGCGAGCCTTTGACCTTCTACATCAGCTCGATATCTACGCTTGCGGATCCTACAGAACGCTATCTCCAGAAGGTCATAGAGAGGAGGGCCGATGCGAGCACCGCCTGCTATGTGGAGTTCCGGTCAGGGAGGAGCGATGTGGATCCGTCACTCGGAAACAACGCCGAAGAGACGGGGCGCATACGTGAGACCCTCGCGTCGCTCCTCCAGAACAGGGACTACGACCTCGACTCCATAGTGGTCACCGCCAGCTGCTCTCCGGAAGGTCCCGTGAGATATAACGGGGCTCTCTCACAAAGACGATCCGAGGGGGTCTCCGCTTACTTCAAGGCCTGGATGAAGGCTTTCACAGACTCCCTGAAGGTGGAAAGGGGCGTAGTCATGGACATAGACGGCAATGTCAGCGTCCCGACGGACGGTGACGTCCGGGAAATAGCTTTCGTTCCAAGAAACGTCCCGGAGAACTGGGACTGCCTCGACGCACTTGTGCGCAAGGACACCGTAATGAGCGCGGAGCAGAAGGACTCATACTTCAGCATCAGGAGGATTCCGGACGCCGACGCCCGTGAAGAGACGCTGGCCGGGGAACCGTACTACCGCAGGATGCGCGCGGCGATGTATCCCTACCTCAGGACCGTGAGGTTCGACTTCCACCTTCACCGCAAGGGAATGGTCAAGGACACGGTCCACACCACCGAGCCGGACACGGCCTACATGCGCGGGGTCCAGGCCATACGGGACAGGGACTACAGGACGGCGCTCACCCTGCTGCGCCCGTACAGGGACTACAACACGGCCGTGGCGTATTGCCTCCTGGACTACAACGCCAGCGCGATGGAGATACTCGCCCCGATGGAGAGGACGGCCAGGGTGGACTACCTGCTGGCCATCCTCTTCTCCCGACGCGGCGATGACGCACAGGCGGTGAGGCACTACCTCGACGCCTGCCGCAAGGACCCGTCATACAGGCACAGGGGCAATCTGGACCCGGAGATATCAGCGCTGATAAAGGCATATGGTCTTAACAGGGAGGAGGAAGACTATGGCTTCTGACAGACAATCCGCACGCAGGAAGGACAGGAGGTTCTTCCTCAGGATGACCTGCATCCTCCTCGCCGAAACCATCTCCGGCGGTGTCCTGCTGTGGCTCGCCCTGAAGACGGGATCCCTGTTCCTGGGATTCCTCGCATACCTCCTTTGGGCCTTCGGGGTTCTGGCAGCCGTGATCATGGCGCTGGGGATTATCCTTCACCTTCAGAACCGCAGGACTATCCGGAGGATGATGAAAGACGACAGGTACAACAACATATTCAACTCTTTAACAAACAATCAAAACAACAAGAAGCAATGAAAAAGACAGTTTCATTCATCCTTGCGGGCCTGACGATCGCGTTCGCGGCCTGCAGCAAGCAGCAGACTGCGCCAGACGAGGCGGCGACCTGCGGCACGATTTGCGTGAGCGTCGCCCAGCAGGACGGAATCCAGACAAAGGCCGTCACGGCATACACCACCGCGCAGACCTACGAGACGCAGGTGAACAGCGTTCAGGTGTTCGTGTTCGGCGCCGACGGAAAGATCAACTTCTACAAGAACCTCGGGACGCAGCTCTCAGGTTCAGTGTCCACGACTTCAGGGACGAAAACCGTGTACGCTGTGGTGAACGGTCCCGACCTGTCCGGAGTGGCGACCATATCAGCCCTTGAGGCCACCGCCGTTGACCTGTCAGCCAACAGCACGACGGCTTCCAAGGGCTTCGTGATGGCAGGAAAAGGCTCCTGCACGGTCTCCACGGGGACGGTGAACTGCGCCGTGGCTGTCAGTCGGCTGTCTGCCAGGGTCGCCCTCCGGAACATTGTCAACAAGCTTCCCGAATCATACGGTGCGCTGAAGGTGGAGCGGGTTTTCCTCTCCAATGTGGTGGGCAACCAGAACATCGGCGGGACAGCGACTGCGAGCACATGGTACAACAAGGAGGGAAGAAAGGATGAAAGCCCGCTTGTGCAGAGCCACATCATCGACGGGAGCGCCTACGCCGCCTCCTGCCCGGAGCTGACCTTCAGGGCTGTCGGGAGCACGGTCGCCAACGGCGGCACGCTTGAGCCAGCGACCCCGCTCCTCTTCTACGGCTACGCCAACTCCAGCACAGCGGCTCCGAAGGGATTCAGCGCGTCGTTCTCCCCGCAGCGGAGCGTGCTTGTGGTGGCCGCCACCATCGAGGGCAGGCTCTACTACTATCCCATAGTCCTGGACAATTCCACAATCGAGCGAAACACCACGTACACCGTTGCCCTCACGATAACGAGCCTTGGCTCAGATGACCCGAACAAGCCTGTGGACAAGGGCTCGGCGGACATCACGGTCAGCGTGGACGGATGGAAGGCGGGAGCCACATACGACGAGACGATCTAGCATAAAGGATAATCTGTCTCAGGGGCGTGCCCGGCGGCGCGTCCGGTCTGTCCCGGAAACAGTCCCGGACGTACGGCGGTCCGACTCCGCCCGCCCCGCAAGAAAACAAGGACAAATAACCATGACAACAAAGAACTCGATTACATGTGCGGCCGCGGCACTCCTTCTTCTGCCGTCCTGCTCCGTGAAGGAAGACCGGCAGCCGTGTCCGTGCTGGCTCACGGTGGTTCTCGAAGACGCGTCACGCACCGCCCCGGACGCGAAGGTGCTTCTAGTGAGCGGGAACGGGAGGCTGATCTCCGAATCGGTATCCCCGAAAGAGGAATACGAGAGGACCGTCCCGAGGGGATATGTAAGGACCGTCGTCTGCACAGGCGCGGAATTGTCGAAGATATCGACTGGGACGGTGACATTCCAGCATGGAGAACAAATAGACACCATCTGGTCGCACACGGATGTCATCGATTGCAGAGACGAATTCGCGAGGGACACCGCGGCGCTGCACAGGCAGTTCGCCGTCGCCAGGCTCGTCCTCAAGGCCACACCTGAGGGGGATGACGGAAGGCTGTATTCGGTCGAGACGTCGTGCGGAGGGCTGGACCTGCAGTCGTCCTCCCCGACAAAAGGCGGCTGGGGCATGCGGCTGGTGATGGACGGCACGTCGGGATGCGTGTTCAGCGTTCCGAGGATGAGGCCGGAGGACAGGTTCGTGATCAGGATCTCCAATCCGGACGGCGACGATGACGAGGTGGACATACAGGCGATTCTCCAGGACATCGGCTACAGCTGGTCGAAGCGCGACCTCGACGACATGGTCATCGCGCTGGACTACGCGCGCGGGACGGTGGACATAACCGTCCTGCCGTGGGAGGACGGAGGCCGGATTGAAGAGACTATATGAAAACGAAAAGCATATGAGCAACAGAATCTTACCATCGCTCATCGTGGCGGTGATCGCCATGGGATGCGCCAGGATACAGCCGGAAACGGCCCCCGTTAAAGATATGGAGACAAGCGTCACCATCAATGTCGCCTGCGAGGAGGAGACGGCGACAAAGTCGGCGGCATTCTCCTCGGTCGGGAGCGGCATAGCGGACGTGAACATCTATATCTGGAACGACGGACACCTGATTCATCACGATTACATCACTTCCGACAAAGGCGCCATCGCCGTCACCAAAAGTCTTTCCACAGACCGGAGATACGACATATACGCATTGGCGAACATGGGAGGGAAGGTGTCCCCGTCCTCGGCGGACTGGCGGAGGGACGAGTCCTCCATGGCCACCATCACGGTGACGAGGGACGATGTCGGAAGCGACTTCCCGATGGCCGGCAAGGTGACGGGGGCAAGGGTGCCCACGGACGGGGCGAGGCTGACCGTACAGGTGCGCAGGCTGGTGTCGAGAATAGCGTTCCGATATTCACCGGACACAGCCCTCGGCGGCCAGGACCTCTCGGTAACCGGCGTCAGCCTCCGCAATGCGGCGGCGCAGGTCTTTCCGTTCCGTGACAGGTCGAAGGCCGAAAGCACGCTGCCGCGGGACGACCACGCCTCCTCATCTGACATCGAGACTCTCAACAGGGGCGGCGAGGTGTTCTTCTACGCGTTCGAGAACTGCCGGGGCGACCTCCTTCCGGGGAACGACGACCCATGGGAGAAGGTGCCGGACAACATCACCTCCGACGATCCGGACCTCTTCATCTATGTGGAGGTGAGCTGCGGGATGTCAGGAGACGGAGTCATTGGCGGGGAGGCCACATACAGGTTCTTCCCCGGATCCGACAACGTGTCAAACTTCGACCTTGTCCGCAACACGGGCTACACCATCACGCTGTGCCCGACGCTTGACGGACTGGACAGGACATCGTGGAAGATCGACGTGGACATGTGGTACACCGGGAACGCCCTTGCGAGCCTCAAGTATGTCACGGGGCTGCACCCTCTGACGGACTGCTATGTCGGTGAGGTTCTCCAGTACAGGCTCTCGGATGTCGCGCAGAGCCTCTCGGACTATTTCGGCGGCTCGCTCTCCGCTGTGCGCTCTGGCATGAGGCTGACATGCGAAAGCGGTGACGGGACGACCCTCGCGACGTTCGGCGGGGATATGGCCGTGTCCGGGGCGGATATAACAGGAATAGACATCACGGCGGTGAAGGCCGGTACAGGGAACCTGTGGCTCTGTTCCGGCTCAGGGCAGAGGCTTGTCCGGCTCGTTGAGAATGTGAAGGTGTCCAACCCCGCCATGGTGCTTAGCTTCGACACGTCAGCGTCGAATGACTGTCCGGAGCCTTGCGACGAGCCGCCGACGGCCGTGATCAACAGTGCCGATCCTCTCCGTCTCGGCCTCTATCTTTGCGACCGAGACGGGAGGAACCTCCTCACGGACAACGACCGGAACCAATACCGGTTCGACGGCAGCGTCTTTGACTTCAGAACAACCCGCTCCCTCGGCAGTTTCGGCCAATACATTCCGGACGGCGGCGAGGCGGAGGTGCGCATCGACCGCATCGTCCTGTACGACATGGATCGGGACGGTGCGGAGGGGCAGCCGTTCTCCGTCTATGAGTACACCGTCAGCAACACAGGTAAGAACATCCAGGCGGGACGCGCCCTCGCGGAAGCATGCTTCACCGCCTATCCGTTCTCGATGACCCTCTCCGACGCCACAAGCGGCATGAGCTCCAGATATTCCCTCGACGTGACCTACAGGCAGATGGAAGTCAGGACTGATCCGTACGCCACCGGGAGCTCCATCATCACCGTCACGAACCCGTCACGCCTGCCGCTCTACCTGAGGGCTTATGAATACACGCGGACAGATTCTCCGGAGAGCAAGATAAAGAAGCTTGGAACCTCCTATAATCTCAATTCAATAAGTTCTTCCCTGCCGAGCGTAGACATGACATTCTACGGGCTTGTGGGCTATACGGAACAGAACATCATAAGCTCACCGGTATACACGATAGCGGATCTCAACTATGGAGGAAGCCAAATAAGCTCCAGCGGAGACGACTGCCTCATAGGCAGGTCACGAATTCCGTTCCGAGGATTCAACGTCATGAAGAATGTAAATCTGGCACTCACCAGCGCCGCAGAGGCGGGCAGCCTCACCTACGCCGTCATTGACATCACGGCAAGAGGCTTGAGCGCACAGCATTTCATCGCCAACATGAAAGAGTCCGACAAGCAGGTGTATCCGGGCGGGACGGCGGAAACATATGACGGCTGTTTCGCCGGATGCGTCCTGTTCTCCAACGGGGCCTTCGTCTCCGGCCCGTCAGCAAACACAGCTTCATCACAGGACGTGTTCCGTGGTGATGGAGGAATCGTCTATTCCCCGTCAACCATGTATACACTTCAGAATTCGACTGCCTCGCTGACGACATCCACATCCTCCGTGAGCGTGACGGGAGGCACATGCACGTCCAATGTCAACATGAGGCTGTCGGGCGGCAAGACAACGAGCGTGTCCCTTGTCATGAGGGGATACGGCGAGGTGACGGTCTGGCCGAAGGGCACCTGGGGCAAGACGCAGAGCTATCTGTGCGGCCCGGACAAGGACTGCGTCACGGCAAGGATAAACAGCGGGTCGGACATATCGTCGGACAACTACAGGCAGTACTCGGAGCTGAAAAGGACCTATTCCGCCACGCTCACGCCGGGCTCCACCACAGGCGTCATCCCGATGAAGAGCTTCGTTGACAGCTACATCTTCACGAAGACGGAGAAGGACGCGTACACGAAACTCAACGGCTCCAACGACTTCCAGCACCAGTATCACCCAATAGACTTCCGTCTGGATCTGACGATACGCACCCAGAAACCAGGGGACGTGTACAAGGGACTCATCTATACCGGCTACGCGGACTCCGACAGGGAGGACGTCACCGGAAGGCTCTTCACTGCGACGAACAGGTACTTCAACTCAGACTACAGGTGCAACAGCAAGTCGGACGACAACAAGACGACGTTCGAGTTCAAGTGCCACAGGCTCGTCACGTCCGGCATAGGATACTTCGCCGTGATGAAATAGGTGCGTCGGACAGACATGAATAATCCGTCACCGGCTTCCCGTTAAGGCGGGATGTCAATGACGGATTATGTGTTTTGTCACTAGAAGGTATCAGACTCCTAAAGCTCGAATCCGATGGTGAACCTGAGTTCGGGCTTCAGCCTGCCGCATTTCGGGTTCGCGCCACGGACCAGAACGGTGGTCCCGCCCGTCCCCGTAACGACCTCTGAGTAGCTCGCTGTCGTGCCGTCGCCCATATCGACGCTCACGGCATGGGAGATCCCGCACACTCCGGCGGTGACCCCGAGATAGACGCGGCTGCCTTTCTCCGCCCGCACCGCCACGCCGGCGCTCAAGGCTGCCCTCAGTCCCTTCCGGAAGGGGGCGATGAGGTTGGGATTGTCGATGTATGTCGTCTCGCCGTTCCAAAAAGGCTCGTCCGCCGCCTTCAGCACGTTTGACGCCGACATTACGGGACCGCCCCTGAACGACCATCCCAGTTCCGCGGCCAGATATGGGGAGAAGAGGCTGCCGAGGATGTCGTAGCGGACTTTCATCTGCACCGGGAAGCTCCAGGCGTCGCTCTTTATCATGCGGGACGCAATGGTTCCCGCTCCGATGGCTAAGCGGTCGCTGACGCGGTAGCCGATCGTGACCTCCGCGGCATAGTCGGTGTGCCCCTTGTAGGCGCGCTCATATACCGGCTCTACGTTCACGATCTCGCCGGTTGAAAGCGCGAGATCCATCCAGAAACCCTTGCGGGGGGCCTGGGCGGTGGCGGCCAGCCCGATGAGGGCGGCCGTGAGTGTCATAAAAATGCGTCTCATATTCATGGTCTTTTTAGTCCGGTGTCGAGCCGACGAAGACGGCGGCAAGGAAAAGGACGAGGCCGAAGACAAACTTCAGCGTCCCGAAGACGGACCTGCACAGTCCGAAAAGCAGATTTCTCATAACGAACCCTCCTGTCACTTTCTATTATGTCATTCTTCCTTGTGGAAGCTTCTGTATCCGTCGACAAGGGAGCTCAGGCAGTCCACGGCGTCAGTGACGTCACCAAGGCCGGACCGGAGGGTGCCTTCGGTGAGGCATCCCAGCTCCTCCATCTCAAGGGCCTTCCGGTACTTTGCCTCGAAGTCCCGGCATTGTGACAGGCTGTCCTTGACGGACCCCTCGACTCCTCCGACCTCCTCCAGACAGAAGAGCGCCTCATCCAGGCTTGCCCGCGCCCTCTCCAGCTCATTGACGACCGCCTGCGAGTTCTCGTCGGAGGCCCTTCTGTGCGCGGTGCCCACCATCCAGCTCGCCCTGTATCCCGATTGGAGCGCCTCGCCAATCGTGCTTCCCGCATTTATGTGTTCCTTGTTGCCCATATAGCTTGTCTGTGATGTGCGGACGGACTCCCGGCCGTCGTACTTTTATCAGCTCGCGTCCGCTTGCGTTCATAAGACAACTAAAACAATACAAATGTAATATAATTATACAACATAAACAAAAATAAGATACAAAATAGTGATAAAATAAATACTATTATCAAAAAACGGTGGCCTTTGCGGTCACCGTCCTGGCACATGCCGATGTCATCGGTCATCAGAGTCCAGGTATCTGTAGCCTGACACTATGGATCTGAGGTGTTCCTCTGCGCACTCGGCGCTTGATTCGGCATCCTCAAGGGTTCCGGCCTCGAACCTGTCCAGCCCGGAAAGTACAGCCCTCGCCCGTCTGATGCGATCCAGATAGCCTTGACATTGCCGCAGGCATTCTTCAGCGGAGACTGTGCTGCCGAGCACGTCCTCTATTTCTCCGACCGATGTCTCCAGCTCGGAAAGCGCGTACTTCAGCTCGTTGATGACGCGCAGGTCTGTGTCTTCTGAAGCCATTCTGATGGCACGGCAGACGGTCTGATGGCAGGCGGCCCCTTTCCGTGAGGCCGTCATTAAAACTACATCCTTTTTCATAAATGCTGTTTTGTTTGATTTTTGATTATTGAGATGGACACCGCGTCCTTCTCTTGTCCGTCCATCCTCGTCACGGCGTACTGTCATGTCGTTTCCTGCACGAAAGGCGGGAATGACTGCAAATTTAGTTCACAATGAACAAGCGTCGCCGCGACATGAATCGCAGCGACGCTTGCTTCGCATTCCGGCTGTCCGGAAATGAATTGCGGACCTTGGGAAGTCGGCTAACCGACAGGCAGGTCCTCGTCCGTCTGGGCCTTCCTCGGAAGAGGCTTCAGGTTGCCGATGATAGGGGTGTACTTCTTCAGGGTTTCCGCGGTGAGCTTCATCTCGTCTCTTTTCTTCTTCCCGACGGAGAGCTTCACGAAATGCGTGTTGCCGTACTGGTTCTCCGACACCTCGCGGACTTCGATGTCCATGTAGATGTGCCCTCCTTTCTCCTTCGCCCCGACGAATATTGACGGGTTCTCCGCCACGGGGATCACCACGGTCTGCCGTCCGTTGACGGTCGTGTTGAGCTGCACTCCATTGAGTGCGGACAGGTCGATGCTTCCGACCAGGGTCTGATTGCTTGCCATACCTTATGATTTTAGTTGATAAATTGTTTTTGTGGTCCTGCCCGAGCAGTCGGACAAGACCATGCAAATATAGAAACAAATGCTCAAAGATAATTATTATGATACTATTTAAGCAGAAATTTTCTACCCGAGGCCACCTTTGACGAATACGTCTCATACAGTTCCGGCTCGTTCTTGGCGAGAGCCTTCCTGTCGAGGGTGACGGTCGTCTCCGTCCTGCCGTACCGAGTCCACACGTCGGGATGATCCCTCTGGAGGGCGTCCTCGTCCAGGACTTCCTTGAGCGAGCTCTTCCATGTGGCGAGCGTCCTCACCTCCCCGGTCTCGCTGTCGGTGTAGGTAAGCGCTTCGGCCTCGCCTGTGGCTGTCTTCAGGGCGTCGGTAAGGTTGGACTCACGCTCCTCCAGCTCCTTGAGGCTCGCGCGGCATTCCTTGAGCGACTTCCAAAGCTCGTAGGTGGTCCTGTCGGCCTCTGCCGAGAGCCCTTTCCTTGACTGTGGATAGCGCCTGAGGGTATCGGCGGCGTTGGAGTCGGCGGGAGGGACGCCCTTCCCGACATTCTCGTTCCAGAATCTGTCTATCCGTTCGACGAGCGCTTCGAAGAACGCCCCGTTGAACTCCACCTCCGCACAGTCGAAATGCAGTGTCGGCGCGCCGCTTATCCAGCAGAGAGTTCCTGTCTCCGCGCCGAGTATGCCCATCTGGTACTGTATCTGGCAGTACCAGTAGTCAGGCAGGTCGTCCTTGTCGACAATCTTCGAGGTGGATTTTATCTCAAGCACGCGGGCGTTGCCGAGCGTCTGCCCGGACGCGGGAGTCCCCTTGGGCCAGTAGAGTCGGTCCGGGCTCACCCTCAGGTAGTCCCTCTCCGTGTCGACGGCCAGCCAGTCGCCCTCGGAGGTGATGTCCACGACATTCCCCGTCCTGGCGGCGAACCACTCGGCCACCGCCGGCTCCAGGATGTGTCCGTTGAACATGGCGTCGCTCTCCCTGACAGGCTCGGACAGCCCCTTCTTCAGGAGGTAGAGCCCGTAGGGCGTCTGGAAAGGGCTGGCGCCCATTATCGTCCCGGCGTCCGACGAGCCGATGCCTTTCTTTCTCTCCTCAAGCCACTCGTCGTGCGTGGCCGGTCTGATGATTCTGTAGCTCATATTGTCTTCTGTTTTTTTAGTTTAACTTGTCCTTGATGTCATTGTAGCAGGCGAAATGCACCCTCTCGCTGAATTGTCTGCCGTCGTGCCAGAATGTCTGCCACAGGTCGTCGCTCTCCTCGCCGTCGCCGTAGATTCTAACGGTGATGTCCGGGTATTTCCGCGACAGCCTCTCCATGTCCTCCTCAATTCTGTACCATTTGGCGTACACCGCCTCGAAGGCCGACATGTCGCCGCATCCGAGAATGTCATCTATGTCCTTCAGCATCAGACCGTACTGCTCTTTCGGCCCATCCTCAAGCGTGATGCTGTATTGTGTGTAGTATCCCATATCTCAGTGTCCTAAAACCATTCTACCCTTATGAAGCCGTTCGACCTGTCAGCCGAGTCCAGCCATCCCCGCAACACTCCTGCAAGGCGCTCCGTCGTATATCCCGCCTCAGCGAGCCGTCCGACCTCCTCGTCGCCGTATCCGCCCTTTTCTAGGGCCAGCACCAGCGATTCAAGACCTTCCCGGCTCAGTTCCATGACCGTCTCTTCCGAGTCGCAGTACTCGACTATGCCCCTGCGGACCCCGTCCCTGCCAGTGTACTCGTAGTCGAGCAGCAGCGCGTTCACCGGCCCACAGGTGCCGGCGGAGAAGCTGCCGCCGCCATACCGCACCTGATATGTGGTGCATACATGTGCTCTGTATCCCATGATTGATTTTATTTGCTGGCCGCCGTGAAAGCGGCCCCGTTAGTAATCTAGCAGTCCTCGAACACCGCGAAGCCTATGCGGTCGCCGTCATCGTCGAGACTGTCGTTGTATATGTCTATCATGTCCCGGAACTCCCGCGAGCGGAAAAACTCCGCATCCGCTTCGTCAGGGAGGCTGATGTATTCCTTGGCATGCTCCCTCATCAGGGGAATCTCGTCTTCGGAATATACGCAGCCGTCGAAGGTGAAGGCGGGAAGGTCGGTGTGCCCTTCAGGGTTGTGGCTAAGGCTGAAGTTCCCGAACTCGTCGGTGCAGGACCAGGAGAGGTCTATCGACGGGAACCTTTCCTGAATCATCACCTCGATGTCCTCCGACCTGTCCCACGCGGATATGGTCGAGAAACGCATCTTGCCGTCCTCATCGACGGAAAACTCCTCCTTCTCGTCAACGTCCGGCCCGCAGAAGCAGGGCACGGCGTGGAAGTTCGGGTCGAAGGTGCCGCGGCAGCGGATATGGCCGTTGTCGATCTGCTCCATTGTCATCCCGAAGGCGGCCAGAAGGTTGCCCATCCAGTAGCGTCCGAAGCTGAGAGGCTTTCCCTCCAAGAGGTTAGGCATCGTGTTGAGTGTGCGGGCGAACTCCTTGAGTTCGGCCATTTCGCCGGTGGCGATGTAGTTTGTGCAGGCCCAGTTTGGCATAATGCGTATGGTTTAACTGTTTGACGTCTGTCTTCCGGAGAGCCTCATAAGCTCGTTGAAGTTCTCGTCAGTGATGTTCCACTGCTTGCGGATGGCGCTCTTCAGGACCCATGACGGCTTGTCCTTGGACTTCTTGGCGGCCCAGCTGATGAAGGCATTCCAGCGGGGATGCTCGGGATTGAGTTCCGGCAAACCCTTGGGCGGCTCCGGCAGTGCCGGTGCGGCCTGGCGGGCTGGTTTCTCCTCCTGCCCGGCGGAGGGGCTGGTCATGGTGGCCGTCTGGCTTGAGTACTTCGTGTCGCCGCGTCCGCGGTAGATGTCGGCGCCGAATCCGAGCGCCTTGCACGCGACTCCCAGGGCGTCTGTGTAGGCCTTCTTGAAAGCCTCGTCATCCACGAAGAGGCCGTCGTCCGTGCGGATCACGAGCCGGTTGCCTCCCGTGCCGCGGATCGGCTTGCTCCATTTGCCGCTCTTGGAGTCCTTCAGATAGAGGTTGATGTCCGTGAACACGCATATCTCGCCGTTCTGGAAGGGCACCTGCTCCTGGCGCGTGACCTCCGTGAACCATCCTTCCCCGCATACGCCGAAGAGCCTGGTGAGCTGCTCGATTCTCCACATCGGGTCAATCTCCGTCAGTTCCTTTCCCCAGGAGGACTTGAAAGGCTTGCGCGCATCCTCCGGAACACTCTGCACCTGCTTGAAGATATGCAGGTTGTCTTCGTTTTTCAGTTCCATATCTCAGTATATTTAAAGTTGAACTTTCCCTTCCTCAGGCATTTGTTGCCCGTTCCCTTGACGGGCTGCCTGTGATGCTCGGGAAGTGCACGGACGGAAGAGAAAGGCAAGGGCGGGCGAAGAAAACCGATGCCGGAGGTGTTCTGTTTTCGAGGACGAGGGAACTGTCCCTTGCCGTAGGGAGTCCGCGCTTTAACTTCGCAGAGCAGGCGGACTGACAAGGGACAACTTTAGTCTCTAAAAATGCGGTCAGTCAGCATTATATCCAATACAAATCTGCGCTGAGTTGTGTTATTATCAAAATAAAAATTGCGGAAAATTATCGTTAGTATATGTATTTCAAACATTTTCCGTAACTTTGCAGTCAATAAATCGACACACAATGGACACCATATTCAAAAGAAAAATATACAATGAAATGCTGGTATGGAAGGAGCAGTCAGCAGGAGAATCAGCATTGCTCATTGAAGGACCTAGACGTGTCGGGAAATCGACAATAACGAAATTGTTTGCCCAAAGAGAATACCGCACACACATCGTTATCGATTTTGCCAAAGCGTCTATAGAAGAAAAGAATTTATTCAACGACCTTTCAGACATGGACTATTTTTTCACCAGGCTTAAACTTCTGAAAGGGGTTTCTCTTTATGAAAGGGAATCGGTCATCATATTTGATGAAGTCCAACAATACCCGATCGCGCGCCAAGCAATCAAGTATTTAGTGAAGGATGGCCGCTACGATTATATCGAGACGGGGTCGCTTATAAGCATACACAAGAATATCGACAAGATTGTCATCCCGAGCGAAGAAGAGGCAATAAACATGTACCCCATGGATTATGAGGAATTTCGTTGGGCTTTGGGCGATTCAGAAACCATTCCATTACTTAGGGAATTGTTCCAAAAAAGAAAGCCCCTTGGAGATGACATAAACCGCAAGATGCTACGTGATTATCGCCTGTATATGTTAGTCGGAGGAATGCCGCAGGCTGTGAGCAAATACATAGAGACTCATGACATGATGATGGTTGATAAGGTTAAACGTGGCATTCTGCGCATATATGAACAAGACTTTCATAAACTTGACAAAACTGACAAGGCAAAGGCAGTATTCAAGGCAATACCATCTGAACTGCACAAGAATGCGACCCGTTACCAAATCACAACTGTCCTGGGAAAGGTCAGCAATGACTCGACACGCGGCCTGATAGAAATGATAGAAGACAGCAAGACTGTAAATATCGCCTATCATGCCGACGACCCGAATGTCGGCATGGAGTTGACATCCGACAAATCATCCTATAAGATGTATCTTTGCGACACCGGCTTATTCGTCACGCTTGCATTCTGGGATAAGAAATTCACGGAGAACATCATCTATCAGAAA
Organism: uncultured Bacteroidales bacterium; assembly: GCA_934725285.1. Taxonomy (GTDB): domain Bacteria; phylum Bacteroidota; class Bacteroidia; order Bacteroidales; family UBA932; genus Cryptobacteroides. The sequence goes on from CAKVBK010000001.1 coordinate 35,874, forward strand.
CTGCTTAACGACAAACTGGATGCTAACCTTGGATATGTTTACGAAAATGCGGTGGCACAGGCATTGGCATCTTCCGGAAACGAGTTGTTTTACTACACTTGGCTATCCGGAAATAAGCACGCTTATGAAATCGACTTTCTTCTATCAAGAGGATTTAAGATATGGCCTATTGAAGTGAAGTCCTCCGGATACAAGACCCATAGATCACTAGATGAATTTTGCAATAAATTCTCTAACCGCATCAGCAACAGGTATCTTATCTACACTAAAGATCTGAACAAGGACGGAGAGACTACAATGATTCCTATCTTTATGGCAGGGCTGCTATGAAATCCCACCAGATCAGTCAAAATGCCATATAGAAATGGTCAAACCACGTAATCCCTGTCCAGCTCCACGAGTGTGTCGACCCTGAAACAGCGCCAGTCACGTCGGATAGGGATGATGAATCGTAATGGTCTGTTTTCGTGATGCGAACATTATGGCCGTTCACGAAATAAACTTTGTTCAAATTGCGTGAACGATAGTGATTTGGTGAAATTTTTTTTGGGATCTCCAATATGTTCATTAATTTTGCAATGTTCATAATTTGTGAACATAATACAAGTCGTGATCAAAATGACAAGCGGAACAGAAATAATCAATGATGCCGTGTATAATCTTAAGAGACTGACAGGCATAGAATATATAGATTGTCAGAATGTTGATGGGACGTATGATTATGATGTGAGCATCAATGGCATAAGCTTCGCCTGCGTGGTGAAAAATCAGGTGACAAAGGCTAATTATAACCTTGTAGTCCAACAGATGAGAGGAGTGGCAACTCAAACGCGGAACCCCCTACTTCTTGTAGCCAATCATTTCGTGCCAGAGGTTTTCAGCCAGTTCGCCACGGAAGAGATCAATGTCATTGAGAGTAATGGAAACTGCAATATTACAGTTTCTCCATTGTTTGTCCATATCAGTGGGCAGAAAAGCATTCAGCCAAAAGAAAGCCTGGGAAGGGCCTTCAAGGAAACCGGATTGAAGGTCATATTCTATTTCCTTCTCAATGACGCGAATATCGGCAAGCCATATCGTGTCATCAGCAAGGCGACAGGAGCCTCTTTGGGCGCGATAAAAAACGTCATTGAGGAACTATGTGAAAGTCGGTTTGCAATCGTGACGGACAATGGCCGCGTTCTGAAAGACAAGAAAAAACTTCTTGAGTCTTGGCAGATGCATTATAACCAGACCATGAAACCCAGTCTCCTTGTCAAGGAAATGGATTTCATCGATGAAGATACAAGAAAGCACTGGGATCAAATAAAACTTCCGGAAGGAATGTACTGGGGAGGTGAAGGTGGCGCGTTCCTTCTGGACCACTACCTCGTTCCAGAGACATTCGACATTTACACTGATGAGCCTACCGTCAAATTGCTGATGACAAGAAAAGTAAAACTTCAAAAGGATGGGCCGATAAAGGTGTATCAGAAATTTTGGAACGGCATAAGCGGGGATGGCATCGCTCCGAGAATCCTTGTGTATGCAGATCTGATGGGCAGTGGTAACAGCCGTTGCATCGAGGCGGCACAAAGACTGATGAAAGATGAATTATAATATCACGAGGCAGGAACTTGGCAATGACTGGCTATATAGCACATTGGCTGCACTGAATAGATGTATGGCAGAGCACGACCTTCCTTTGTATATTGTCGGAGCCAGAGCGAGGGACATTGCAATGAGACTGATGAAGGGCGATGAGCCCAAAAGACGCACGGAAGATTTGGATGTGGCGATAGCGATTCCAAACTGGCAGACCTTTGACGCCATTTGCGACACCCTTTCTCGGAATCATTTCGTGCGCATTGGAAGCACCCAGAAATTCTGCTACCAAGGTGAGAAGGGAGATATTGATTTTGAGGTGGATGTCGTTCCATTTGGAGGCGTCGCCGTAGATGAGACCATCGGCTGGCCACCAGAAGGCAATCCAGTGATGTCCGTGAAATGTTTTCAGGACGTGATGGAGCATGCGGTGTCTGTGGAAGTTGATGGAAAGTTTTCGGTAATGATGGCTCCACTGGCAGGACAGTTCCTTATCAAACTTGATGCATGGAACGACAGGAACTCATTCACGGACAAGGATGCGGAAGACATGATGTTTCTGCTGAAGAATTACTTCGATGTACAGATTCTCAAAGAGGGGGACAACACGCCGCCCAAGGTCGTGAACTTCGAAGACGAGAATATAGAGACCATCATCTGGAGCACCCAGTGGCTGGCATACGACATAAGCAAGATGCTGACAACACAACATCTGGAGTTCTATGTCAACCTCGTCACGGAAGAACTGGAGAAGGAAGAAAAGAGCAACCTCGTTTATCACTATATGAAGTTTTACGGCAACAGCTATGACGAAGAATCTTATGAAGTGTGTCGTGGCATCTTGCAAGAGTTCCGCAAGGTGCTGCAAATGGAAATAGACGAAAGGAAGGCTCATGAAGGTTGAATCATTCTCTATAGGCAGTAAATACTATTCAAATGAGGATAGGCTTCTCGTAAAGGATCTGGGTTCCTTAGGTGCTGTTGCCGTCATGGCTGATGGCATGGGAGGACTTAGTCTCGGAGAAGTCGCCGCAGAGGCTGTAACACGTTCCGTGTCTGATTATCTTGCCAACAACTATCATGGCAACGATGAGCAGTCCGCCTTGCATAAGTCTCTAGAATTTGCGGATCAGGAACTTCGTAAGCTCTGTATAGAGAAGCGAAGCAATATGGGAGCTGCCATTGCTGTTGCTATAGTGACAGAGCGAAAGATCTCTTACACATGGCAAGGCAATGTAAGGATATACTTAAGCCGAGATGGTGTGGCCACTATGTTGACACATGATCATATCGCTGATGTGGGATATGGCAGGACTGCCCTTGTAAGGTGCATCAAAGGAGCCGGCTTGCGTTCCGGTCTGCCATCCTATGAGCGGAAACTGCAGAAAGGCGACATAATTTTCATGTGCTCGGACGGGCTGTACTCCACGGCAGAGACTCTCCTCGGCCATGCGTCAATGGAAGAAATGAAAGAGGTCATCGGAATGCCGGATGATGACGCATCACTGATTTCACTTACAATCCGATAACGGAGATGCCCCGGTGAAAGTACAATGTCGTGGGTGATGTTATGTTATAATACTATAAATCATCGGTTTATATAACATAGTCCCTATCCAGTTCCACGAGTGTGTCGACCCTGAAGCAGCGCCAGTCACGGCGCACCAGGTCGAAATACGAGAAGGTACCGTTGAAGGCCGGCCTGCGCCGTGACGGGGCTTTCCCTTTGTACCCGTAGCGGTCGATGATGTCGGACGCCCTCGTTCCGTAGGCGTCGCGTCTTTCTCCGTTCACCTTCCTGAAGATGAAGTGGCACATCCCGTCGGACATCAGGTTCTTCAGCTCCTCGATGTCATCATAGAGCCTGACGGCATCCTGCGTGGGCCTGCTCTCGCCGAGGTAGCGCGCGATGTGTCCGAGTTCCTCGTCGTTGTCCTTTGTGTATCTTATCGACAGACGTTTCATAATCATTTCATTTTAGAGCTGTCCATAATCGCTTTCTTGATCATCTTTCCCAGTTCCGGGGCCAGTCTAGACATATCCGTCATAGTAACGTGGTGGTCATACATCGTCGAAGGGTCGTACTCGAAGTCGATTCCGATGCTCACGAAGGAGAATCCGTCGCGGGAGAGATCCGTCACCGCCTTTCTCACATTGTCGGTGTTCTCGCACGGTGCGCCGTCGGATATGACGAAGAAGAGGCATCTCTCGCATGTTCTTGCACGCACCCTGCAGGCCGCCTCCCTGATGGCCATCGAGTCGATGTTGCCCCAGTCCGCCTCAATCGAGCCGAGTGAGTATCTCTCCTTCACGGCCTTTCCCTCCCGGTACGCGTTCAGCTTCACGAACGCCCCGTCTTCCGTAGTGTGTCCGTAAATGTACAGGTCCACATTCCGGACGGTGGCAAGTGCCTCATTGAGAAGAACGGCGGTATCCCTCGCTGCAGTTATCTTCTCTCCTTCCATCGAGCCGCTCTCATCCACCAGTATGCACACCGCCATGCGGTCGGCCCTCACGGTGGACTCCTGACGGTAGATGCTTTCCACCCCCTGGACGGCCTCCGCGATCTTGCAGGTATCCAGAATTCCGCTGCGCAGCCCGCGCAGTTCCGACACCCTGTCCAAGCCGTTTCCCCTGAGTGCGGTCGCCATCGCAGGTATATACCGCCTTACCCGTTCCAGCGACTGCATATAGAGTTCGCGGTTTGACTTGGGCGTGTGGATGTTGACCTTCGCGTTGCGGCCGATCTCGATCTCTCCGGATATGGCCTTTCCAAGCCTGCATCCGTCCTTGAGCACGGATCTCGACATCCGCCTCATATCAAGGCTTCCGCTGTCCGAACCGTCCGACGGCCTTCGGGTGACATCCCGCTCGATGGACTCAAGCGCATCCTTCAGCGAGTCTTCAATGTCCTTGTCTGAGGTCCGTGGTGAACCGTCTTTCCCGGAAGTCTTCCCGTCAGGGCCTTTACCCGAACCGGACTGCCGCTCCTGCTTCTTCTCTTCCTGCTCGAAGAATCTCCTGATGATCGCATAGATCTTTCTTGCGGCGTCGAGAGACCCCCGGCAAGTGTCCGGATACGGGAAGATGACGTTTCTGACCTCGAAGAGCGTGTCCGCGAACTCATTGACATCGTCTGACACGAGCGTCTTCGGATATCGGATCATCGAGAGTATCGCATTGAGAAGGCGCGTGGGTCTGTCAAGAGGTTTTGACTGCTGTGAACGCATGCGGGATGAGTGCCTGTCGAAGTAATAGTACTTGGCACAGGCAAGGAAGTTCGCAAGCCCTGGCCTGTCCTGCCCGGTCCGCATCTCAATCCTCTCGTCCTCGATGATGTTGAGAAGATTTGCCGTTATCCTGTTCTCAGCCTTCGGAAGAAGAGCGAAATCGGTGTAGAGCAGATGGCTTCCCTCGTGGATGGCGAGTCCGGTGAAGATGTCGATCTTCTGGCCGACTGACAGGGCCGTGTCATCGAACACATCCGTGGCTACGGCCAGTGTCTTGCCGTCAGTGTATGACGAATCGGGCGTGAGGGCTATCTTCACCCTGAACGGGGTGTTCATCGCGATGACCATGTCCCTCGCGTGGTTGTATGCCGTCCTGAGCAGGTCCGCCTCGTCTTTGAGCGAAAGCATCGCCGACGAGTACGCGGAGCCGGATTCAAGAAGAGCCTCCCAGCCGAGTCTGCCTGTGCTTTTGTGGCTCGTGTAGTTCCTCCCGTTCCGGGAAAGGAAGTCACTTGTGATGATGTCAATTTTCTGCTGCCGTGTCATGGACGTCCTCCTTTTCTCCGTCAAGTTCCTTTTTGCAGAAGGTATCCTTCGTGAGGATGATGGTGTCATGAATGAGCTGCGCTCCGAGAGCCAGTGTGACGCCGCCTAAGACGATGGCGTACAAGCTCCAATAGATGATTTCGTAAATCAGTCCCATACTCTATAATGTTATCCGTTTCCCTCAGACGGGAAATCCTGACGCCGACACAAGGACGGAACGACGGCAAGGGTGAACAAAGAAACTGACGCACCGGTGTCCGTTTCTGCGGTGAAAGGAAAAGCCGACCCTTGCTATCAGGGACCGGCCGTAACTTCGCGAATAGGATTGTCCGTCAGTGGGCGAAGGAAACTTCTTTTAACAATCATCATGATTGTCTTGCACCTCCTCAATCCGGAACCATTCCACGTCGTCTTCCTTCAGCCCGAAGAACTCGATGAGGTAGTCTCTGCCTACATCACCGTGGAAATCAGTGATGACGGGACTCTCGCGTCCCACTTCCTTGGTCATGATACGATAATGTTTCTTCATGATATATCTAATCTTTAAATTGTTATTCAGGTGATTCAAGAGCCTCGGCTATGGAGACGAGCGTCGGCAGCTGGAGCCCGTAGAACCCCTCGTCCATCACGAACCATCCAGGTATGTAGGAGTCCTTCCTCAGGTAGTCCATGGCCTTTTCCCTGGAGTACTCGTTCACGTCTCCAGCGCAGGTCATGAAGACATAGAGGTCTCCGTCGATGACTTCGAGCATCCGTACCTCCATCTCCTGTATGGTGTCGTAATATGGATTGAACACATATCCGAGAACCGTGTCGGAGAGGTTGAGTGTCCACCCGCCCCGCGCGAGGCGGATGATCTCATTCCTAAGAAGGTCGGTGTCCTTCCTTATCCTGTCCAGCGTTCTCATAACGTCTCAAGAGTATTTACGACAATCTCCACCTCGGACCTCCCGGTGTTGTTGATGTCGACATATCTGTAACATCTCAACCGTCCGTGCAGATGGACAGCCGCTCCTTTCACGATCCCGTCAAGGCTGCAGCCGCATTTGTCCTCGAAGGCAAGGCACTTGTGCCATGTGGTCTCGATGACCGGCGTGCCGTCCCCCAGCTTGAAAGCGTGATTTGTGGCCACCGAGAAACGGACATACCTGCCGTCTCCAACCTCTCTCATTTGCACAGAGCCGACCACTCCTTGTAGTTCGACCCTGTTGATGTCTTGTCTCTTTTCCATTGTATCTGAATTGATTGTAATATTATCTCGCGCAGAGCATCTTGTTGACGATTCCCATCTCGCCCTCGGAAGGAGCGCCCTCGAAGTACGGAAGGAATATCTGCGTCAGTGCTTCCAGCGCGCTGTACCCGCAGCTGACCAGCTTCGCCGCCATGAGGGTCTGCCTCACCGTCACGGCCGTGGAGAGCTCGCCCTTGGCGTGGCTGTCCCTGATGTCCTTCGCCACCTTGCAGATGTTCAGTGCGTCTGATTCCTGGATGCCGTGTCGGGAAACGAGCAAGGAGCTCTCTTCCGCGACGGAAGGGTACGCCATCTGAAGCCTGAAGAAACGTGAGTTCAGTGCTGGGTCGAGGATGTTTGTCCCGACAAACTCGGCTCCGATGTTGGCCGTGGCCACGAAGGTACATTCCGGGTGGACCTTGACTATCTGCACCGGGGAGACGTAGTCGTTTCTCATCTCCCTCGTGCCGTCAAGGCAGGACATCAGATAGTTCAGCGCGTTCAGTGGGGCTCGGTTGATCTCGTCGAGAAGCACGACGCCCGGTTGCTGTATGTCCTCAAGGAACTGCGCCGGCTCGAACACCGACTTGCCGTCCTTGATGCGGTGCACGCCAAGGAGCGCGGACATAGGGTCCGACATCGTTCCCATGTTGAACTTGTGGCATTCAATGCCCAGCCTCCTGCATGCGAGCAGCACCAATTCGGTCTTTCCCGTCCCGGAAGGGCCGGTAAGAAGCAGGTTGTCGTGGTTGTGGATGAATGTCATGGCCATCTCCCAATGACGCCCGTCCACCGCGAAGCCGTCATCCTCTATCGTGGGACGTGCCCAGCGCCTGTCGGTGCGTATCCTCTCAAGGAGGCTTTTCGGCTTTTTCGCGGACGGCTGGCACGGCGGGACTGCCGGCGTCTCCTCCTCGGGCTCACCATTGCGGCTGCAGTACGACTGCCACTCGGAAAGCATGTCGGAGGTGGGCTGTACCGGATCCCCGGGGACGCCGATGGGGGTTATCCCTCCGATCGCCGCCATGAATGGGGCGAGCCCGTCGCCGGTCGAGCGGCTGCGCGACTGCCGCAGTTCCAGTGAGGGCGTGCAGAACACCGTCCCGATGGGACATCGCGCCCTCATCCTCGAGTTAGCCTGGATGTTAAGGTCGGTCGGCACATCGGTCCCGTCCGAAAATGTCTGGCCGGGAAGCGCCCTGAGGCGGTTCGAACAGCCTTCCGCGAATGTCTTAAGGAAATAATGGCTCATCTTTCTGTCTGTGTGTGTCCGCTTACAGCCCGTCAGCCTGCGTGTGTCGGCCTTCCGGCTACCGGAATCACGAAGCCAGGGCAGGCCCGCAAGGGAAGGCATGGACAAGGAGGAAGCGAAGAAAATGATGCGCATGGCGTGTCCCTTTTCCCGGCGCCTTGGCACTGCCGTCACGGGGCCACCTTCGCGCAGGGATTCGGTGACCGGAAGACTCTGTATATGCACTTAATGTATTAAATCGATAATCTTTTTAGGGTTATATGTATATTTATAATTATCTTTTTATATCTTTGCGTATTGAAATAATTATCTCAAAAGCAAAAATTAATGATGGATGTGACAATTTGCGTGTGCCTGCTGCTGATAGTGGCGGCGGTGTTCATCGGGCTAAGACTGCTCCTGGCAAAGGAGAAGGGGGCTCCGACGGTGACGATTGAGGAAAGCGACGGACTCTGCCCGACGGTTGAGACAAGCGGCACGAAGGCCGCAACCTGTGACAGCCCGCGTCCGGAGGAGCTTCAGGAGCCGGAGCCGATGTCCGAGGCTCCGGACAGCCGTCCCCTTGACGAGGGACCTTCCGACATCGAGACGGCCGTGGAGGACTCCTGCGGAGGTGAGCGTCTCCGGCAGGTATTGGCCTCCCTGATGCGGTCGGGGATGAGCGTCGTATCACGGGAGGACGGCAGGGTCCTGTCCCTTGAAGACATCCTCGCGAAGGAAGGCGTCGAGGAGAGGGTCGTCGAGGCGGGCGATGCCGTTCCCGGGACGGATCCGGAACCGGAGCGTAAACGTCCCCGCGGGAAAAATGGGACGAAGCGACTGGAGGGGGCCATTGACCGCATTGACAGCGAGTTCAACAGCAACAAACACAAACAGAAATGAAAGCAGCAACAAGAAGGACAGTCGCCACGGCTGTGGCGCTGAACGCGGCGCTTGTGCCGGCGGCGGCGAGAGTGGGAACAACCGAATCATTCCTCAAGGAAATCGAGGACAAGCTCTCGACCCTCGGGACAAACGCCCTGGACATAGTGGCCATACTCATAGGACTCGCGGCGGGCGTCTTTCTCGTGATGATCTTCATCGAATCGAACAAGCCCCAGTCCCAGAGCAAGGATGCGCTGGTGAGGTGGTTTAGCGTGCTCATCCTCTGCCTGGTGGCAGTGGAGCTCATAAACGCGTTCATCTTCAAATAGCCGCCTATGGACATCAAGGTGTACAGGTCGCTTGACCGGAGCGTGCAGTTCTTCGGAATAAGGGGGCGTTTCGTCATGCCGATGGGACTCGGGGCGGCGCTCTCGCTGGGCATCGCGGGAGCGGTCGGCTCGGCGGTCAACGGCCTGGTCGGCATAGCCCTCTTCCTGATACTCTTCTTCCTGTGCGCGATGGCGGTCGTCGCCGTCCAGGGGTCGATAAGCGAGAAGGCTCTCTTCAGGAAGCTGTCCATGACACGCTGTCCCGAATACATTCACGTCAAACCGCAGAAAATGGTCGGATTATGGAAATCAACAGAAGAATAGCTGAGTGGGAGTCCGTGTTCCCGCTCGCGGGAGTGGACAACGGATACATCCTCTCAAAGCGCGGTGACGTCACAGTCGGGTGGGAGCTGACTCTCCCCGTGGCCTTCACCGTGGACACGGCATCCTATGACGCGATGCTCCGTTCCATGGCGTCGGCCGTGAGGGCGCTGCCGGACTGGTCGGTCGTCCACCGCCAGGACATCTATCTTGAGAAAGAATACATGGCCGCGGACAGGCCCGCCTTCCTTGACGCCGCCTACGAGAGGCATTTCGCCGGCAGGCGGTATCTGGACGGGCGGCATTTCCTGTATCTCACCCGCGCCGGCAGGGCGTCCGCGCTCCGCCCTTCAGACAGGTGCGGCCTTTTCGGGACCGCACTGACGGACAAGCTCCCGACGCCGGAGGAACTTGGAGAGTTCAGGGCGAGGAGCGAGGAGTTCATTGCCGTGGCGACGGCCGGGGGAGCCCTGAGGGCTCGGCGCCTCACCGACGCCGACCTGGCCGGCGAGGACGGACGCGGAGGGCTCATCGAGCAGGTGATGACGCTGGGGACGGGGATGCTCTCGGATGTGGCCCTCACACCGGAGAGCGTGCGCGTCGGGGACGTCAGCACCGTATCGTTCATCCTGTCGGAGAGCGACCGCCTCCCGTCCGCGCTAAAGAGCGTCAGGCGGGTGGATTCGATGAGCTCGGCCACGTCGGAGGTGGATCTCTGCCTGGCGGCGCAGGTGGGGCTGATGCTCCATGACCATCCGCATATATGCAACACATACATAGTGAAGGACTCGCAGCAGGGAATGCTGTCTGAACTGTCGAGGAGGACGAGGCGGATGAGGCAGTTCTCCACGGACGGGGCCAACAGCGTCAACGCCGACGAGAACGACTCCTTCGTTGCCGACTCCGGCAGCGACTCGCTCTGCGCCGTCCACGCGCACAGCAATGTCATCTGCTGGGGAGCGGACGAGAGGGAGAGGCTGTCCATCCGCTCGGAGGTGAGCGCGGCGCTCTCGTCGATGGGCGTGGACGCGGTGCGGGACATCCACTCGGCGCCCGTCCTCTGGTACGCGTCGCTTCCAGGAGCGGAGACGGAGCTGGGACGGGACCACCTGATGCTCACCGAGCTGAGGGCGGCCCTAGCCCTGGCGCAGTACGAGTCCTTCGACAACGGGCTGGAGAGAGGCGCGCTGCGGCTGACTGACAGGCTGCGGCATATCCCGCTCACGCTGGACGTGCAGGCGGACGCCGAGCGCGCGAACCTGGTGAGCAACTACAACATCTTCCTCGACGGCGCGTCCGGCACGGGAAAGTCCTTCACTACGTCAAGCCTCCTGTATAATATGTACTCATACGGGGAGCATGTATTCATCATCGACGTCGGAGGCTCCTATGAGCAGGTATGCGCGGTGGTCAACGAGGAGAGCGGGGGCCGCGACGGCATCTACAGCCGTTGGGACAACGCCCATCCGTTCTCGTTCTGCCCGTTTCTCCCGCTCAGAGGATGGGTGGCCCGGGACGGGACGGCGCGCCGGGACGACCCGTCGCTGAACTTCCTCATATCGCTGCTGATGACGCTGGGGACGGACAGGAAGAAAGGGATCGTGCTGGGAGACTATGAGGAGACGCTCCTCGTCCAGTTCGTGACGTCGTTCGTCACGGAGTGGCTCAGGGACAACCCGCGGAGGGAGTTCCCGATCTTCGACGAGTTCGTGCGGTGGCTGCGCGGGTTCCTCATCTACGGGGACGAGGAGCCGGACAGGAAAGGGACGATGCGCCCGTTCCTGACCAGGAACGGAGTCCGCGTGGGGCCGGAGTCGTTCCGCGGGGAGCAGTTCGTGGAGTCTCTGTCCTCCTACGCCCGCGACGGCCAGTTCGGGTTCCTCCTCAATGCCGGCGAGCCGAGGGACCTGTTCACCAGCCGGTTCACGGTGTTTGACGTGGGTGAGCTTAGCGGTGTGAACAACGACAAGTTCTACTCCCTCTGCGTGCTCTGCATAGTCAACGCCTTCGACATGAAGATGCGCTCGAAGGACATCGACGGGTTCAAGGTGATGGCCATAGACGAGGCGTGGAAGGCCATCTCCAACGAGACGATGGCCCCTTATCTGAGAGAGCTGTGGAAGACGGCGAGGAAGATGTCCACGTCGGCCATGGTCATCACGCAGGAGCTTGACGACATACTCACGTCCGATGTCATCCGGGAGACCATCCTCCAGAACTCCGACGTGAAGATACTCATGAGCCAGGAGGGGAACCGCAACAGCTTCGAGAAGATAAGCGGGCCTCTCGGCCTGTCACCGACGGACGTGAACCTCGTCTTCAGCATGGCCGGGAAGGAGAGCAGGTCGCGCGACGTGTTCATCAAGTGGGGCGGCGGCCGTTCGGGCGTATATACCGTGGAGGCCTGTCCGGAGCAGATGTGGGCGTTCGAGAGCAACCTGCAGAGGAAGCGTCCGCTGATGGATCTCGCCGGGAAGCTAGGGTCGGTATTCAAGGCCATACGCAGGATGACGGACGAGGGCAGGCTGCCGTAGAGGAAGGTATGGGAAAGCGGATGCTCATATTGACGGTGGCCGTTCTGCCGCTGCTGCTCCTGTGCCGCAAGGCTGCGGCGCAGGAGGTCGTCGTGGACCCGACACATATCGGGGTGGCCGTGGAGAACACCGCCTCGTCCCTTGAGGAGATGATAACGATGATCGAGGAGATGTTCAGCCTTAACGGCAAGATCGACGACCTGTACGGCCTTGCCGAGAAGGTCGGCGAGGTCGCGGACCGCTTCAAGGAGGTCGGCTATCTGGTGGACATGACCGAGTCCTATAACGACCTGCTCAGGCGCACCTGCGAGTATTCGGCAAGGATTCGTGAGTGGGCGGATGAAGGAGACCTTTACGGATACGAGAAGCAGCTCAGGTACCTGTCTCGCTGCGAGAGGCAGGGGGTGAAGCTGTTCAACCAGTATATGGATTACTTCAGGAGCCTGAGGACGTCGGACGCGGACAAGGCCGGACAGGCGCAGAAGACCTTGAAGGAGCTGGAGGAGGCCCGGGCCGCGGTAACGCGCGAGATGGACTCCGCGGAGGGTGCGCGTGAGATCGCCGGAAGCCTTGCCGACGCCGTCCGGTTCTTCGACAAGGCGATGGACCCGCAGGGCTATGCCGACACCTACAGCCGTCTCGGTGACGCGGACTACGCAGCGTCATCGTGGATCTCAGTCATCCGGGTCATAATGGGGCTGATGTATATGTTCCTCGTCGTGACCGCGCTCGTCACCATCTTCAGAGGTCAGGAGCTCGGAACGATGACAGGGGCGATGGCACTGTACAGGTGGTTCATAGGCCTCACCGCGGTGTGGCTGCTTCTGGAAATCTTCAACAGGGTGATAATATGAACATGACGGGAGGAACGATGCTGGCCGCCACGGCGGGATTATGGGGACGGCTTCAGGATGTGAACGAGACGGTGGTCGCCGGGCGCTTCTCCGCGCTACAGGCGCTTGCCGTCATTCTGGCGGCGATGCTCGCCGCCTTCTCACTCATAAAGACCTCCTCGGATTATGTCCAGGGTGAGAGCAGGTTCGGATGGCAGCTCATGCGCCCGATAGTGATATTGCTCTGCGTCATGTGTTTCTCGCCACTCTGCACGGCCTTCGAGGGAATGGTGAACATCTTCACGAGGGAGATGGCGGAAATCTCTGACACGAGCATCGCTGACCTGAATGGAGTCATAACGGACTCGTTCGGCTCGCTCGGCTCGCAGACCACCGACATGGCGGAGGCGGCGGATGAACTGGCCGAGCAGGAGGGCTGGGGGTTCTGGAGGAAGCTGAAGGAGGGGCTGAGGATAGCGGCGTCATCGTTCTTCAAGACATCGCAGGTGTCACAGCTGTCGGTCCTGGCTTTTTGCGGGAGGCTCATCACGGAGCTGGTGTTCTTCATGTTCCAGCTGCTGGTGTCGCTTTATCTGGCGCTGCTCCGGCTGTCGGGCCCGTTCATCGTGGCTCTGTCCATCCCGGAGGAGTGGAAGAGAGGGGTGTCGGGCTGGATCGCAAGATACATACAGATCTCGTTGTGGATGCCTGTGGGATACATCGTCATCTGGATCCTCACGGCGTACTTCGAGGCCGTCTGCGAGGCGATAATAAGTGGAGGCCTTGAGGCCGGCATCTTCGTCATAGGCATCGGTCTGGTCGCCGTCACCGTGACTGCCATCCTCGCCGTGCCGAAGCTCGCGTCCTGGTTCATCAACTCCTCGGGATCCGGCAACGCGCAGTCCGGGCTGGAGAGGTCTCTCCATGGACTCGGCAGAAGGCTGATGAAATAGATGAAACTAAATAAGGAAAACAGATATGGAAAAGATTATCAAGGAAATGGTCACCATCAAATCCAGCGTGGCGAACATGAGAAGGGTGACGGTCGTCTCCCTTTGCGTCGCCGCACTGGTCTGCGTGGGCTCAGTGGCGGCCGCGCTGCACTTCACGTCCTCGCGGATGTCCAACATCTATGTGCTCGACCGCGGAAGCGTGGCTGCCGCCTCCGTTGGAGAGGATGACGTCCAGCGCGACCTGGAGGTCCAGGATCATGTGACAAGATTCCATGAGCTGCTGCTCAACCTCTCGCCGTCGAGCGACGCCATAAAGACCAATGTGGACAGGGCTCTGACCATGAGCGACCGCTCCGCGTACAACTACTATCAGGACCTGTCCGAGCAGGGGTTCTACCAGAGGCTCGTGTCCGCCAACATAAGCCAGCAGTTCTCCCTGGACTCCCTCGTGACGGACATGAGCGTCTATCCGTACAAGGCGCATGCCTACGGCAAGCTCTATCTGATGCGGGAGACCAACATCACCGCCTATGACATCCATACCTCGTGCTGCCTTGTGGACGTGGGCCGCTCGAAGGACAATCCGCACGGCCTTATGATAGAACAGTTCAAGGTGGTCTCCAACGACAAGCTTGGAACCAGAAGGAGGAATTAGCATGAGGCTGCTCAGGGAACTTGCCGCTCTGGTGTCGGAGCGGCTCGGGATGCGGAGGAGCGGCGAGGGGATGCTCGCGGCCATCCTCGTCACGGGCTGCGTGGCTGTCGCCATACTTGAAATGATGACACTCATCAGATAAGCTTTATGAAAATGAATATAGATATCTCAGGGAAGCGGAAATTGGGCGCGATGCTTCTTCTGTTCGGGATGGTCATCGTGATACTGGTGGTTCAGATGATGAAGAAGCGCCCTGACAATGTGGAGCCGGAGCCCCCGGCTGCCGTCATCGACATCCAGGATCCTGAGACCTCCGAGCCTGAACAGTCCAAGATACGGGCGTACCGTTCGTCGGACACCTCCAGGGCGGGACGCATGTGGGATGAGCTGGAGGAGGACATGGGCGACCCATACCGGAGTGAGGAGGACAGGGACGCCTCCTCTTCCAGAAGGACGACTCCGGATGAGATGTACGGAAACATCACGTCAAACTCGGAGGCGGGGTCGGCAGGAACCCCCTCGGAGCGGGAGCGCCTGGACGGCGGAAGCTCCGTCCATGGCGGGACGCCGAAGCCCGGCGATCCGGATTACCGGGCCTACCGGATGAATCAGTATTACGACAACACGGACGCCACCGTCCGCCGCGGGGAGGCCGTGAAGGACAGCATCCGGAGCGCCTCCACCGAGGATCACCGGTCAGAGGAGCCGATGGCCTTCATCGGGGATTCCCTTCCTGTCCGCCGCTCGACGGCGATGTCCACCATCGACTCCAGTCCCTGGCAGGGGTTCTCGTCCCTGACGGATGACGACAGCATTCCCGCGGACTCGCAGCATCCCTTCGAGTGCATGTTCGTCAGGGCGGAGAAACTGCGCGACGGGGCGAGGGTGTCCGTCCGCCTGCTGGAGGATATGGTGGTGGGAGGCACCGTGATCCCTAAGAACACGCACTTGATGGCCATGTGCTCGATAAAGGACAGGCTTGAGCTGAGCATATCCAGCGTGGAGATGAACTCGAGGATCTACCAGCTGGGATACGAGGCTTACGACACGGACGGGGGCAGGGGCATCTATTGCCCTGACCTCGGAGGTGACACCAAGCGCAGCATCCAGAGCCGTGGGATATCGTCCGTGGGGCGTGTCATCGGAGGAAGGATGGCGCGTCTCGCTTCTGAGGCAGTGCAGACAGGAGTGTCCGTCGCCCAGACAAAGACCGGCGAGGTGACCGTCTCCGTCCCCTCCGGCTACCGCTTCTTCATAGTACGTAAACAACGATAAAAATGAATATGAAAAAGACAGTACTCCTTTTGCTCGCGCTGGCCTGTGCGACATCGGCTCACGCGCAGCAGGACACTCTCAGAGTGTCAACGCGATTCACGTCCCACGTCATCTTCTCGACGGACATCACCTATGCGGACATGTCCGACAGCCGCTCCATCGCGGCGAAGGTCGTGGAACAGAACAAGAATATGATCGCCCTCAAGGCGAGGGACCGGTTCGGCGAGCCGTGCTCGGTGTCCGCGCTGGAGTCCAACGGGCGGATGTGGACTTTCGTGGTCGTGTATGACGACAGTCCGCATGACCTTATCGTGGACACCAGAGGAAGCGGAAGTGAGCCTGACGACAAGGATGAGCAGCCCGGCTCGCGCGAAAAGGGAGGAAAGAAGAAGGAGCCCTCAAGGCGCAGGACGGCGAGCACATGGAAGAGCGGCGACGCCCCCATGCTTGACGAAGTGTCGGGGATGAGGCGCGAGCTGTACCATATCGGGACATCCGGATATGGGATAACCCTTCTCTGCGAGAACATCTGCTCCTATTCTGACATCACCTATATGGTGTTCTCCGTGGACAACGGCTCGGGCATCAGCTATCAGGTGACGGACGCCACATTCGTCATCGAGAGCCGCAGGCAGTCGAAAAGGACCGTGGCCTATGACCAGACGACCTTCCCGAGGAGCCGTTACGGCAGCCTCTCCGCAGGCCCCGGGGAGAAGGGTCGCATCGTCTATTCGTTCGACAAGATGACGCTCTCGAAGGACCAGGTATTGAGGGTTTATTTCTACGAGAACGGAGGCCAGCGCAACCTGGTCATGTCCATCAGCCCCAATGACATCAACAAGGCCAGGAGCCTTCTCATCAAGTGACGGAAGGCGATGAAGAACGGGAACAGATTGGAGCTGGACCGCGACAAGCCTCTCCTGACGGTCACGGTCGGCGAGTTCGCCGATTTGTTGAACGGAATCCTCGGAGAGAGGCGTGAGCGTCGTGAAGGTGGACTTACCGCGAAAGGGATCGGCGAGTTGGCCGAGCGGCTCGGCTGCGGGCGTTCAAAGGTCTCTGACCTCAAACGGCGCGGCGTGCTGGACGGCGCGGTGATTTCAAGCATCGGGCGCAAGACCGTCTTTGACGTGAAGACAGCGATGCGGCTCGTGTCGGAATATCAGAGCAATAACAAATAAAGTAACTACTCGGGGGATCCTGAGCTGGATATGAACCGAAGATGACGCAAGGCTTTCACCATCCCGCTGTAACTTTCAAAAAAATACTCACATGTCATAAAGTCGCGTTTCGGACCGCTGGGGCGCAAGCATTAGTATTACCACCTTTGCAAAATTTACCACCTTATTTGGTAGTAGATACAGCAATTACAAGGTAGCTGTTTGAATCCGGATTTTTAGTGATGTAACCTTTTGACAATAGGTTTGAGAGCTGCTTTTGAACGGCTGAAGTATTGATTTTGAGCACTGACGAAAGCTCTGCAATGGTCGCTTTGGGGTTCTTTTTTAAATATTGAAGCAACAGAACAGTTCTCGGACTTCTGAAAGTAATGGTTTCTCCATCATACCACCAGGTAGTCCTGGCATCAGCATTGAGGAATGCAATATTCTGATTAATCTCTGATATCATCAGGTCTGTCATATACTTCACAAATGGCCCTACCTGCTCGATGGAAGCATGCGAACCATCAGAAGGAACGACTCCAACGTTAACATCGGCAAATCCAAGAGCGTTAAGATACGCTTTTTTCTTGCGGCTGAGCACCACAATCATCGGATAATTGTGCCTGAGCAAGATGAAATTCACAATAAGCCTGGCGATTCGACCGTTACCGTCTTCAAAAGGATGGATTCTGATATACCTATAATGGAAGAGCGCGGCAAGTTCGACTGGCGAAAGATTGCCGGCCTTCTCCTCTTCGTTGTACCACCGAATCAGGTCGTACATCAAAGAAGGAGTCTCTTCTGGAGAAGCATAGTCAAAGCGTTCGCCTGTTTGAGTGATTACCGAGTTCGGTCTGGTCTTGTACGTACCGGCGTGTACGACGTAACTTGTCTGGCGGCCATTTTGAAGCTCACGATGGACTACATAATCTTCTCGGAGCATCACCTGATGAAGTCGCTTGATGAAAGACTCAGAAAGGTGGTCAGCAGTCTTGGCCTCCTCAATCATGAGATTGAGGCAGAGATTGTGGGCCTTCATGTCTTCAAGGTCCTTCATCTTGGCAGAGCCGATAACCTCACCCATAAGAAGAAGCACCTCGGTCTGACCATACGTCAAGGTATTCCCCTCGATATGGTTGCTGTTATAGTTGAAATCCATCATGAACTTGCGGTCAAGCCTTGCTGAATCCATTGAAGATAAAGGCTGCAAAGCCATCCATTTCTCATATGCTTCACTCAATTTACTCATAGTTCGAATCTTTTTGCAAATGTAATAAAGTTTACCACCTTTACAAAATTTACCACCTTATTTGGTGGTGATTCGTGTGCTTTTGAGATTTTTTTTGTCCCCCTATTGTCTTCAGAGATTCACATGTCGCCATCTACAATCTTGGTAGCAGCGGCAGAGAGATTATCGCAAAGGAGCTTCTCCGGCAACATCATCCCTACTGCTGAATCCATCCCTTGAAGAATCAGCCATTGTTTTTTTGACCTACTTAACTTCAATACTACGTTAAAAATTTTAAAACACAGTGACATACTGTCACTTACGTATATAATAGCCCGTCAAAGGGTACTTTACAGCACCTCGCAGACGACATAGAAAACAGTTGAAAAAAGTGTTAAATAAGATGAAGATTTTGCTTGAAAAATTTGGATAAGAGCTTGATTTTCAGTAACTTAATAATGCGAATCAAACAAGTTACATAGATGAAAATCAAGCCACTTATCCAGCTCAGAGAGCTGATTGCAGACGCCCTCAAAAGCCAGACAAATTTAAGCAAATCTTTTCAATCTTTCTTCAAGGAAGCCATGGAACTTTTTCTTACCATACCGAATCGCATCAACTTTCTCCAAATGGAGAGGTTCGGACATTCGTCTGAACAGCGCTTCCGCATGAATTTCCGGAAGAAGTGCTGTAGCTGGATCCGTTTCAACAAATCGTTCGTTGCCGAAGGGAATCCGGAACGACGAGCCATCGCCATTGACCCGAGTTACATCAGCAAGTCCGGAAAGAAGACTCCAGGTCTGGGCTACTTCTGGTCAGGCTGCGCTTCTTCAATGAAGTGGGGCCTGGAGTTGATGGGTTTTGCTCTTGTCGATGCCGATGCCACCAGCGGCACACACTTGATTGCGAAACAGACATTCAACAAAAAGAGGCGTGGGCGCGTACCCGAATATTTGAAGCATATGGACAATCCGAACTCCCTTGTGGGACAATATCTCAGGACCATCAATTCGCTCAAAGATGAGCTTGTTTCAATATCTAAGTGTATGGTTGCAGACGCTTTCTTCTCCAAAGAGAGTTTCGTTACCGGACTGAACAGTCTGGGGCTCAGCCTCATGAGCCGCTTCCGAGACGATGTCAGACTTAAGTACCTGTATACCGGTCCCAAGACAGGACAAAGAGACCGTCCAAAAAAGTTCATCGGAGATGTCAATCTCAAGAAACTTGACATGAGCATATTCGAAACCTTTGCTTCTGGCGACATTGCCATCTACTCGGCAATCGTATGGGCTGTCAGCTTAAAGCGAGAAGTCAAGGTCGTCATCGCAGACTTCAACGAGCCGGACAAAAAGGCTCAGTCCCGAAAAGTATTTTTCTCGACCGACACATCAAAATCGGCTATTGACATATTTGAAATTTACAGAACCAGATTTCAGATCGAGTTTCTGTACCGTGACGCAAAGCAATATACTGGCCTGTGTGATTGCCAGTCAAGGAATAGCGACACCCTGGACTTCGCCTTTAACATGTCGCTCTCCACAATCAACATTGCAAGACAGTTCGGAACTCAATACAGCACCCCTCTTTCGGTCGGTGATGTCAAAGTGCTACTGCACAATGCTGCAATGGTCGAACGATTATTTTCCATGTTTGGAAACAGCCCAAACTTGAAGATAAATAACACTGATTTCAAAGAACTATTATTCTACGGCGTTCGCGCCGCTGCGTAAAACTTATAAAATTAACGAACTATTGTAAGCATACAAGTTACGAATAATTTATGTAAATACCCAATAATCAATTAGCTGAATTGCATTATATCTATAAGATTTCTTCAATTTGGCTAATTGATTTTTCTGCTTCTTAAGTAGTTTTCTTATGTAATACTTACTCCCAATCGAAACACCTATACGAATCGCTTTTCAACTAAATTGCGGAAGAACCAATTTAATGCTGTAATGGAGCGGCCTGAGTTGTTTCTATGCTAGAAGAATGGATAATTTTGTATATTTGCGCACATAGAGTTCGCTTACAAAATATACCTTTGCAGTCAAGAAAAACAACTGAAGATATGCCAGTAAACAAAGACGCACTAAAGAGATTCAGGGTTATCGACAGGCTTCTTTCGGACCCGAATCATGATTATACAACAGAGGATATATTCCGGGCCGTGAAGCGTGAAGGCTGCGAGGTCTCCATACGCATGATCCAGAAGGATATTCGGGCAATCGATGAAGAATTCGGAAAGGAGATGGAGAGAAATAGGGGAGGACGGGGAACCGTGAGGTACAGGGACCAGAGTGAACCGATCTTCTATAAGGAACTCACTTCAGATGAGGAGGAAGTCCTCAGGGAGGTCCTGTCTAGCCTTGGTCAGTTTGACGGTCTAGACAACTTCACTTGGCTTGATTTGCTGAAGAAGAAGCTCCAGTTCCATGCCAGACCCAACCAAACGCCACTGATTTCCTTCAGCAAGAATGAGGGCCTGCAGATACCTCACAACCTTCTTGGACGTCTTTTCACTGCTATATCGCGTAAGAAGGTCATCCGCATAAGCTATACCGTATTCGGAGGCAGAACGAAGGAGCATACGGTCTATCCGTACCAGCTTAAGCAGTTCAACGACCGATGGTTTCTGCTGTGCACTCCTCTTGCTAACGAGGAGTTTGCGTACAATCCAGAGTTCATTGCGACGTTCGCCCTCGACCGTATAGACGAGAAGTTCGACTATGTTGAAGAGGAGGCTTACGTGGAAACCCCTGTTGACCTCAGCGAGAGGTTCGATGAGATAATCGGCGTAACCTTGAGGAAGGATGCAGACATTGAGGAGGTGGTGTTTGCGGTCAAACCTGGTTCGCTTCCTTATGTGCAGACGAAGTATCTGCACAGCACACAGATTCAGATAGATGGGGACTGGGAGAAGGACTTGAGGGCGAAGTATCCGGGACTTTCTGACTGCACTTTTTTTTCTCTGGAGTGCAGGCCTAACTATGAGCTCTACAGCAGGTTCGCGAGCTTCTCCGATCAGATAATCCTTCTTGAGCCTACATGCATGAGGGATGAGATGAAAAAGCGGATGGAAGAAGCTACCCGCAACTACGAGCAGCTGTAAATCTTCGGGATTCCTGCCTCATGGAAAAGAGCCGGACGTGTCCGGCTCTTTTTTATACCGTCTTTTTATTTTTAGCGTCAATACAGTTCGTTTAATAACCCCATCTTTGTACTGTACTCAGAAAGGGTACGAAAATTAACTAATCAATAGAGGTATGGCAAGACAGAGTTATTCAATCATTGAGATCCCTTCAAGATATGGAAGGAAGGGAGTGTGCGATGGAGCAATCATGTTCGGCAGCGGTAAGTCATGTTTTCTTGTGTTAGGGAGCAGGATACACGGACAGAGTTTGACAGTGGACGTCCGGTGCTCCTCACAAAAGGATGCCTATCCGACATACGCGGCAGCTGAGCAGGCGTTTAGGATGAAGAACTCGAGCGGTCAGAGGACCAAGAGGATATACAAGTGCAGTGAGTGCGGTTGTTATCACTTCACCACTGTGGACAGCCAGACAAGGAAGCCCCACCCGTACAGACGCAATGAGGAGAAGAGACTCACGGAACTTCTCACTAGGGACTACAGAGGGTATGCGGGAGAGACAGACTCCAAGGGGTTTAGCATGAGGAGATACCGGAACACACAGTCAAGAATAGTTTCATTTATATAACATGAGAGAAGATGAGAAGAGGAAAGAAAGTTTATATGAAGGTCATAAGGATCCAGAGGGGATTTATCCAGACCATACAGAGGGAACTCCTGAATGCAAGGAGCGTTCAGCACCAGACAAACTGCCCGCCGGCTGACAGGACGGTACATGAAGCGGGAGCCAGACCTCAGATATTCCGTAGCGAGATGGACTACATCTCCCGCTGCATCCTAGACTTCCCGAACATAGAGACAGGCGGCCAGCTCTTCGGCTATTGGACGTCGGACGGTATTCCGGTAGTTGTGTATGCCATCGGTCCTGGCCCGAGAGCGAATCACCAGAGCACGTTCTTCAACCAAGATGTAGAATACCTGCTAGAGGTGGGCAACATCCTTCGCGAGAGGTATGGACTCCAGCATATAGGGGAGTGGCACTCACACCATAGGCTGGGCCTTGCCCGCCCGAGCGGTCATGATGCCAACACCATGGTCTCCACCATCAGGGAGAAGAACCTCGGCAGGTTCCTTCTCTGCATCGGCAATACTGACGGACGAGGATCCTCCCTGAACCCGTTCATGTGTGATGATAGCGCATGCGTACCATCGTCATGGAACATAATAGAGGGTGCTAGTCCTGTGAGAGGGGTGGCTGATTCAAACCTAGCCCCGATACTCCTTCATCCAAGAACCAGAACGGCGTCATACAGCGACCCAGCCATGGAGCCGTCAAGGACAGTGGTAAAGCCCAGGCTTGCATCAAACTACTGGCTCAACGATAAGCGATACGGGCCGATTCTCTACAGGATGCAGGAATATGTGAGAGCCAGGTCCTATCCGACGGCCAGGACGACCATCAAACTTGACAGTAGCGGTATGGTCCACATAGTGACCAACAACGTTGCCACGAACGGGAAGGTTGTCACGGAAGACGTGCTATTCCCTATGGGCTTTCCAGACGAGGAACCTAGGTGCACTCTTGAGATAGGTTCTGAGAAAGAATTCAAGACAGGTACATGGAAATACAGTGGAGACATATTCAGCTCCTTCGTTCAGTATTACAACAGCATTAACAACTAGTCACAGACATGGATAACGAAAGATATCAGGCAGAGCTATCTGTCCTCAGAAAACGGCTCCCGGAGAATGTTTTCCGCTTTGTCGGAATGGAAACCCCGAACCCTTATGTGCTTATGGCGGCGAGAACCAACAGCGGCAACGTGTACACCCTTCACTTTGACCTCTCGGATTTTCCGATGAGCGTGCCGAAGGTGTT
>CAKVBK010000002.1 GCA_934725285.1 uncultured Bacteroidales bacterium
AATCGCGGATTCAGGATCTCCTGTGTCATACTGCGCCGTCCCAAGATAGAGATACATCTTCATCTTGTCATCATTGGGACCATGGCGCTCATAATAGCTCGCGGCCGGCTTTATGACACGCAAATCCGAAATAGTGAGGTGATTCCTACACAACGCCATAGTGTACAGCAGCGAGTACCTCGCACGCTGCGCCTTGGTATTAAGAGCAAGCGTGTCTATTGATTCCAATGTAGCCAACGCACTGTCAGGCCTTGTCCACATAACATTCTCGGCGGAATTCATAATCCACTCAACCTCCTTGTTACCACAGGACATCAGCAACGCTGACATCAATAAAAACAAGGCTATATACAGTTGTTTCATCGCATTCATAGATATGGTTCTGCAAACTTACATTTTTGCCGGATTTTTCGCAAAAGAAATGATCGGCAAATTCACACGGCAAATTCACACGGCAAATTCACCCTATACAAATAATCCCCTCATCCGGAGACTTCGATGCGAGGATGAAACATCGTGGATTTTCGAGATATTGACGGCCTGATCCAGCGGTGACAGATTTCAAGCTTTTTGCATTGACAATGATCCTTCTCGAAGTTCGTCTTTCCCCTTTCCCCTTCAGCGACAACAACGGCAGCATTATCTTCATATAATGCTGCCGTTGTATGTTATTTTACCTTCGACAGGAGCAATATTGTCTGTTTTTGCTCCTTTGGTCATACAATCAGGTGACTTGTCCTCAAGACTTTACCAAACAAAAAACAGACACTTGCCGCCACCATAACCACTTTCCGACTAAAACGAATATCCAAGACTGAAGTACGGACAGAACAGCGATTTGGAAAGTCCATACTTTCCGAACCCGTATGAAGGGTTTAAACCGCAACGGAACACAAAGCCTTTCTCCGTTCGAAGGCGGTAACCGACATTCGCATAGAGTAAATGCCCCCACTGGGTCTTCCTCACCTCCTCCGGAATAACACCAGTAAGGCCATCCGCGTCAACGTTCTTATATTCAGTGACCTTATTAAAATACACTCCGTTGGACATTCCAGCACCGACCTCGAAATGGTGCTTTCGGCCTCTGGTCAAATAGTTTATCTCAACTGGCACGCCGACACCATCGATATTAAACCAGTTACCGATGCCGAAGCCGTATCCGATCCCCACGGCGAATCCCCATCTGGAATCCCCCTTGAACCGAGCGTCATAAGACACTCCAACCGCATTGGCCGCCCCGAGCAAATCCAACCGGACGTTCCGGTCCTGCGCCCCAGTCCTGAGGCACAACATAATGGATAGTGCAATCAACAGCACAACTCTGTGTGTTCGCATATTTAGTAGTGTTAAAAATAATCTGGTAATCTTTCGCTTGTATTTCTAACAATGTATTCTTTCCAGCCGCAAAGTTCGGAAGAAAGATTGGTTATACAATGGAAAAAAATTTCACTTTACAACAAACACAATCCACTAATTATTAATGAATTACGCATCAAACAAAATTCATTTTCTCATTTTGCCCAAGTCAAGTTACTAATTATCAGCATTTTAATCAGGCACAAACAAATTTCCCCCAAGGATATTTCGATATAAACAAATCATATCTATATAATTTTTAACCACTTACGCAAATAATAATCCATAAACGATGCTTTGACATCACTTGCTGACCACATAGGGCAGGTATATATAGTCCACGTCATTGAACAAGTTTGTTCTCAGAAGCTCACGTGAAATTCTCTTACAACGAAGATCTTACAAAACGCATTCAGCCACACCACGTGTATATGCCTCCAGAAGCCATACCTGGCTGAAAAACTCGAAGCCGAAGAAACAAGATTTTCACGACAATGTGCCTTGCAGGTGTTTCTAGCCAACTTTATGCTGAAAGCGTTTCGTAATCGCAACGGCTTTGCCAAAGATTGTCTTCAATATTCACGTCAGCCCACATTGATGTGAGTCAACGCCATCTCGTTCTGATATGGGTAGATCTTTCGGGTGCACAAAAAGAAGTTAGGCTCCCGAGGTGAAATCCGAGTGAATGATCACAAAGAAAATTAAGTCATTTACACACGAATTATCACATGGAAGCAGGGCATTCAGCACCAGCCCCTCTTAACTCCGCCTACGTGATAAACATCGCCGACATAGCCACTGACATCATACATCAGTGACAGGGTTCTATTTTTCATCAGCACAAATCCGCCTCTTATTTGGCTCTGAGATGTCATTGGACAACAGGTTTGTCTTTCAACGTGCCGCCTTCATTGTAACGCTGGTTGTTCGGCAAGCCCTTCTTGTTCACACCTTCCTCCATCAACTTCTTCAACTCGTCCAGATGATAACGGTAAACTCCACGGGGAAGCACACCGTATTTCCTGCACAAAGATGCCGCCATTCCGACCACCTCACCCATCATTCCAGTCGTGCGCATAACACGGACCGTACCCAACGCCACGTGGGTAACACTGATGTCACGGCCGGCCATAAACAGGTTGTCCACATTGCGTGAATACAAACAACGGTATGGAACAGCATACGGATATATCAGAATATGCTTCGTCACTGCCTTGAACTCATTTCCGGGGAAATATTCGCAATTTACAGGATCAGGTCTATGCAGGTCGATGCTCCACGTAGTGGTGAAAGACGCATCTTCGTGAAACACGTTTTTCACGATGTCATCCTCCTTCAGGACATAATCGCCCAACAGACGACGCGATTCCCGTTTGCCGGCCACATAAGCCACCCAACCTAATTTACGGTTCTTATACTTATCGTTCCCCTTCAGATGATTCTTCAGATAGCTCCAATTTGAGTAGACAACAAGCATCCCATAATCACGTATACGCTCGAAATCCTTGATCTGGTCGAGATTCATACCTGTCTCCCAGGTCCATTCTCCCATCGTCACCTTCTCACAATTCTTGTCATTAAACTCAACCCCATAACTGAACTCCGGGAAGCGGCCCGGCTTCTTGTCCTCGACGGAATACCACTGTACGGAAGAGCCCATCGTCATCTTGTCAGCCTTATCGGGCGCGATGCTTTCTCCATATTCATCACTGCTCTCACGCCCCATAAGATAGTCTGCCCCGGCAAGATAACCGATCGTGCCGTCTCCCGTGCAATCCGAAAAGAGGGGTGCCTCGAATTTTAATTCCCGACCGTTTTCGATATGCTTGACAATCACCGCGCTGATCCTGTCGCCTTCTTTCGTCACCCCAATCGCGCGATAGTTCAGAAAAAGGTCCACATTCTTTTCACCGGAGAGCCAGTCCAACTTCTTCTGGTCTTCGTAATACCCTGCTGGTTGCGCGTTTCCGCCTTTTTCCGGGCCGAATTCTTTTTGCAGGCCACCTAATTCCTTATAAGTTCCCACATCGATACGACCGCCCAGATGCACTCGTATCTCAGAGCTGTTGTTGCCTCCGATGACAGGACGATCATTGATCAAAGCCACCTTACATCCCAGGCGGGCGGCTGACACCGCAGCACTCATCCCGGCTATACCCGCCCCCACTACCACCAGATCATATTTGCCGGCAACCTGAGGCTCATCCGGCAACCCCAGCGCCTTACGACGGAACACTTCCAGTTCATTGATGTCCGACGGAGGTGTCTTGCCAGCCTCAGTGGTAAAGTAAACAGCATCGCAACGACCGTCAAATCCAGTCAGGTCGTGCAACCGGATCACCGTCTTGAGATCCTTTACGGGCACCTTGCCAGCCGCCTGCCATATCCAGCCAGAGCCTTCCGCACCCAACGTGGTGTTAATTTTTTTGCTCCCGACCGACAAACTGAACTTGCCTGGACCTTCACCTTTTTTCCACGGAGAAGTCCAATTATAGGTACGGACATATACATAATACTCCCCTTTTTCCGGGAAAGTCACTTCAGTGGAGGCGTCCTCGACCGGCACACCCATTCCGTGCGCAAGAAGGTATGGAGATCCCATCAAATCCATAAACTGCTGGTCAACCTTCCAGCCACCTTTATTACTGAAACTCTCCGCCTCGACAAAAAGGTCGGCCGCACGGCTTGTTCCCAAGCTCGCTAAAAAAGCCAATGTTATAATCAAACTATTCTTCATAATATTCATATTACTACGTATCGCGGCAAATACCTTCTTCATAAAACCATTCAGAAGCTGTTTTATTGATCTTATCCTCGCGCACCTTCTGCGTGCTGATGGTGCGAACTTCCATATAATTCGTTTCTACGTCAGACGGCCTATAGCTCCAAAGTGGCGGATTTCAGGCCTTTGGCCTTGACGGTCAATCTGGCGGGGCCTTCAAATCCGAGGCGGGAGCGGACTATCACGGTGAGTTTTCCGGAGAAAAGATGCATATGAGGCAAATGAAACAATTCCAGAGAACACGGATCGCCATTGGCTATGGCACGGAATTCTCCGGCTCCGGAAACGGAAGCGAAGACCTCTCTGGTGTCGGTCGGGACAACGTTGCCATCCTTGTCAACTACACTTACGGTCACGTAGGCCAGATCCTCACCGTCACGTGAGATAGAGTCTCTGTCACATTCCATACGAAGCGCATAAGGCTTGCCGGCGGTACGGACGGATTCAGACGCTACGGCATTGCCATCTGCATCATAGGCCACAACCTTTACCTCTCCACGGCGATATACCACATCGTTCCACATCAGACGGTAGCGTCCTTCGACATTCTCATCCTGCAATCCTTCGCAAGGATGATCCGGGACGGCCTTCGATCGTCGGCCCATCGAAACACCGTTCACAAACAGTTCAGCCTCAGGCCACGATGTGTACACATAGACAGGGGTGACCTGACCCTCGCGGCCTGGCCACGTCCAATGCGGCACGATGTGCAGTGTTGGGCTGTCAGTGTTCCAAACACTCCTGTAAAGCCAGTATCTGTCCTTCGGTATAGAGGCGAGGTCTATGATTCCGAACATCGAGCTGTGGTTAGGCCAGGAATCTGTGTCATAAGGACTTGGTTCACCAAGATAATCAAAACCGGTCCAAACAAACTGCCCGAGAGTCCACGGATAGTCATCGGCCAAAGCGAAATCCACATCCGGGATATTCGACCATTTACAAGCCTCCGTATCGTAGCCTGACGACTGATGGTCCTTGTGCTTGACTCCGAAGGCCTTCTCCACAGGGAAATGATATACGCCTCTGGAACTGACCGTGGATGCTGTCTCCGAGCCAAGTACAAGTCCTTGCGGCAACTTCTCATAACACTCCTTGTAGCGGAAGGTTCGATAATTTATGCCAGGAATATCCACCAACGCCGCGAAACCGTTCGTAAGCACACAACTGACCTGATCCATTCCGCAGGTCACAGGTCTTGTCGGATCCTCACGATGACATATTCCCTGAAGGAAGGAAGCTGTCTTGTAGCCCGTCGGGCTGCACTGGGACGGGACCTCGTTGCCGATGCTCCACATCACCACCGCTGGTGAGTTCCGGAACGAATGAAGCATATTCATCATATCACGCTCAGCCCATTCATCGAAAAACCTGTGGTAGCCGTTCTGGCACTTGGCGTCATTCCACTCATCAAAAGGCTCGACCATCATCATAAAGCCCATCTCGTCGCAAAGGCGGACAAGCTCAGGTGCGGGAATATTATGGGATGTCCGGACAGCGTCACAACCCATATTCTTCAGCAGATCAAGCTGGTGCCTCAATGCCGGAACACTTATGGCGGCGCCGAGCGGCCCGAGGTCGTGGTGGTTGCATACACCCTTGAACTTACGGTGTTCACCATTAAGGTAGAATCCCTTCTCCGGGATGAACTCGATGGAACGGATGCCGAAACGCGTCTCGTACTCATCCGTCACCTTTCCGCCAACGACGATTCTGGTCAATGCCTTATAAAGATGCGGATGCTCAGGAGACCAAAGTTTCGGTGAATCCACGGAAAATTTCTGAATATGCTTGTCGCCTTTGTGGTACAATGACACGGAACGCCTGGAAGCCACCTTATTCCCTTCCGGAGAGAAAATGTCGGTGATATATTCAATGTCAACATTGTCCAGATCCGACTCCACCGTGATGTCAAGGGACACGGAAGCCAAATCCTTACTCACAAAAGGAGTCGTCACGAACGTGCCCCACAAAGGAATATGAGCTTTGGGAGAGGTGCAGATGAGATGCACATTCCTGTAAAGCCCGGCTCCCGGATACCATCTTGAGGAAGACGGAAGATTCTCCAGTCTGACAGCCAGCACATTGGTTCCGCCGGCATTCAGATACGGCGTGACATCACAGTGGAAAGGACTGTAGCCATAAGGCCAGTAACAGACCTCATTCCCGTTCACATACACCCTGGCCTCACTCATCGCACCATCGAACAGAAGTTCGGCCTTGACTCCGTCAGGCACGGAAAACTCTGTCCTGTACCATCCCACTCCGGCATACGGCAGTCCGCCGGTACGTCCGGTCTTCAATGTCGCCGTAGTCTCCATATTCTGAATGACCTGAACTGTCTGGAGGTCATTCTCGATGCTGAAAGGCCCGGTTATGGCCCAGTCGTGAGGCACGCACACGTTTTCCCAGGCCGAGTCATCGAACGTCACGGCGGAAGCGCCTTCAACCTCGCCGAGATGGAAACGCCATCCGGTTTTCAAGGTGATTTCATTACGAGGATAAGGCGACGCCGTCCCGGAAGCAGACACTGGCACGGCGTTAACCAAAGTCGAAATATTCATAAGAATACCGACCGCAATGGCCACGGTGGAATATTTTGGTAACATATTATTCAACATTCAATATAGCCTTACTATCCTTTACGACAATGTGGTACTCACCGTCATCAAGGAATCTGTCACCGGTCCTGTCCACAAAAGACAGATCTCTGTAAGGCTCAATCTCAAAGGTGAACGTCCTTGACTCTCCTGCTTTCAGCAGAACTTTCTCGAAATGTTTCAACTCCTTGACCGGACGGGTAACAGAGCAGACAGGGTCACAGATATACCACTGCACGGTCTCCTTCCCGTCCACATCGCTTGTGTTCCTCACGGTGACAGAAGCCGTGACTTTGCCGTCCTTTGCGACCCTGTCGGAAGACAATGTCACAGGCGAATATTCAAATGTGCTGTAGCTCAACCCATAGCCGAAATCATACATAGGCTCTATCTGAATATCCTTGTACCATCCTTGTGTTCCCCGGCGGGCGGGGTTACGACGATTGTAGTAAATAGGGATCTGCCCCGTGGTGTATGGGAATGTCATCGGAAGTCGGCCGGAAGGGTTGTACCTGCCGCTGAGGATGCCGGCCACGGCCTTCCCGGCTGTCGTACCTGGCATCCAGATCTCCACAAGAGCGTCCGACATAGGGGCGATCCGTGAAAGATCGACCGGCCTTCCGCTTGCGATCAGCACCACGACCGGCTTTCCGACGGCCTTCACACGTCTCAGAAGATCCTCCTGAACCGATGGCAATGCGATTGACGATCTCGAACAGTTCTCGCCGCTCCATTTGGTCTTCTCGCCAAGGCAGAGCACAACGACATCTGCGGACTTGGCGGCCTCCACAGCTGAGGCCACAGAGGCCTCATCCGTCTCCTCAATCTGACAACCAGGAGCACTAATTATTTCAGCCGAGCCGAATTCCGCCTTCATTCCCGACAGGATGGAGATAACCTCCGAATCGCGCCCACGTGCCACCCAGTTGCCGATAAGCTCACCCTGTGTGTCAGCCAAAGGTCCTATAAGGGCGATCCTTGAAACATCC
Organism: uncultured Bacteroidales bacterium; assembly: GCA_934725285.1. Taxonomy (GTDB): domain Bacteria; phylum Bacteroidota; class Bacteroidia; order Bacteroidales; family UBA932; genus Cryptobacteroides. The sequence continues at coordinate 7,725 of CAKVBK010000002.1, forward strand.
TTAAGAGGAAGAAGCGAATTGTCATTCTTCAGAAGGACCATCGACTCCTGGGCTATACTCTCAGCGTTGGCAAGAGCATCCGGCTGAAGATAGATCTCGTTTTCAGGTCTGACCTCTGTGTAAGGATGCTCGAAAAGGCCAAGTCTGAACTTCATCCTAAGCACCCTCCGGACACACTCGTCAACTGTCTCCAAGCTTACACGCCCGTCCTCGATCAGTTTCGCCAGATGAGTCCTGTACAGATTGTCCATCATATCCATATCGATTCCGGCGTTTATGGCCTTCTCCGCCGCCTCATAACCATCCTTGGCGGCTCCTTGGTTGGTAAGCTGTATGATGGCATCCCAGTCGGACACGATCATACCATCCCAATTCCATCTCTTTTTCAGGACATCCGTCATAGTGTACTTGTTGGCGGACGCCGGCACTCCGCTGATGTTGTTGAACGCGCTCATCACAGACGCGGCACCCGCCTCGACTCCAGCATAAAACGGTGGCAGGTAAGTGTCCCACAGCGACTGATCCGAAATCTCGGTGTACACATAGTCCCGACCAGCCTCAGATGCGCCGTAGCCGACAAAGTGCTTCAGACACGCGGCGATGCGTCCCTCAGCCGACAAATCCTCGCCCTGATAGCCTCTGACAGCAGCCTTGCAGAACATCGATGTCAGGTACGGATCCTCGCCATAGCCTTCCATCACACGTCCCCACCTTGGATCACGGGCGATGTCAACCATCGGGGAGAACGTCCAATCCACACCACAATAAAAGGCTTCTTTCCCTGCGTCGTGGCTTACGGCCTCAACCAGAGACGGATTCCAGCTTGCGGCCTGCGCAAGAGGGACTGGAGCCATAGTACGGTACCCGTGAATCACATCGTGGCCGAAAAGCATAGGAATGCCAAGTCTGGTCTCCTCCATACATCTCTTCTGCATCATATTCCGCAGATTCGCATCGTCCGAAAAATAAATCACGGACCCTGCCTCCGCCGGCACGGCTCCGACCATCTCCCGAAGATTGTTGTCCACCGTGTTCCGTCCAAGCGTGTACTGATTGAGTTGCATTATCTTCTCCTCCAATGTCATACGGGAAAGAAGATCCTCAACACGCTTCTCGACAGGGGCCGAAGCGTCCTTGTACAACGGCATGCCGTTCTTCTTCACACGGGCATCGGCCGGCATGGCCACCGACATCATCCAAGCGGCGGCCAGAATCAATGATATTGTCCTATTTCTCATCATCATAAATATGTTTTTTCGCATTGTAGTAGTCATGCATGATGTGCCAAGCTTGCTTTCTCTGTCCCTTGTCTGAGACCAACCCTTTTCTGTTCCAGCCATCCTGATTGGTAGGATGGAAGCGGAACGGAGAACGGAAATCAAAAAGAATCCACGGAGACACACCGGCAAGGTTAGGTATCAAGTCGAACATCTCCAAGTTCTTCCGGTATTGATCAGCCTGAAACTCCTCACTCCACGAACCGGCCCAAGCAGCATCACCGTGCTGCCCGAACTGAGCCTCACAGCCGAACTCGGAGATGATCACCGGCTTGCCCGGAGCCACGTTCCAACGACATTCCGACGGATCGGCCGGCCAAGGGGCATACCACCCCATATACTTATTGAACGAGACGACATCAAGATCTGCCACGAAATCATCCTCAATCCGGAACTCACCATATTCCTTTTTGAAATACACATTATCAAAAGCGGCTGTGTAGAGTCTTGTCGAATCCATATTCCTTCCGAATGCCAGTTCCCTTCGCAAAAAAGCGTTCCTCGCCGGAGACGGGCGGGTCTCGTTGGCGACACCCCAGAAACCGACCGCACAGCGGTTCTTGTCCCGGTACAGCATCTCGGAGAACATACGAAGGGCCTTGTCCATAGTGGCGGCGTTCTCGAAATCGATGCCCTGCCATACAGGTATCTCCTGCCAAAGAATAATCCCCATCCTTTCCGCCATTCTGACAATATATTCATTCTGAGGATAGTGCGCCAGACGCACCATATTGACTCCCAAAGCCTTCGCCTCGGAAAGAAGCATACTTGCATCCGCTTCTGAATATGCCCGGCCCATTCGCTGCGGAATCTCTTCGTGGAATGAGACGCAGCACATAAACGTCGGCTTCCCGTTCACAAGGATGCGCGTCCCGTCAACAGTGATGTTCCTGAAACCGATCTGTTCCGACACCGCATCCCCTTCTGCGGAAGAACCCCCGCTGATGTATGACAGCCTGACATCATACAGTTTAGGCGAGTCCGGGCCCCATCTCTGAAGATTCTTCACCCTGAAAGAAGTTTCCCCATAGCCATCCTTATCCAAGGATATGACCTTGGAAACCTTCAGCTCAGGAATAGAGACCGTGACTGACGAGCCGGCGGGAACCTGTGACGACATCCGCACACTGGCATTGATCACGTCAGGGGCGTTCTTGTCCAACTGAACCATATAATCCTTGATGTAGGTGTCCGGAACAGACACAAGCATCACGTCACGGGTGATACCGCCATAGTTCCACCAGTCAAACGACATCGCAGGTATGGCATCGACACTTCTTCGGTTGTTCACCTCCACGGTCAAAAAATTATCCCCCTCGAAGACATCTCCGGTCACATCCACCTGAAACGGAGTGAAACCTCCTTCGTGAGAGGCTATCTCCTTCCCGTTCAGATAGATTACACACCGGTAACTCACCGCTCCGAAATAGAGGTAGAGCCGATGTCCCGACTTAATCTTACTTATCTCAAAATGCCTCGCATACCACACGGTTCCCTCATAGTACTGAAGCTGCGGCAGCTGGCTGTTGAAATCGCCGGGAACATCAAGACGAAGTCCGTTGTCGAATGAATATTCAAAAAACTCCTCCGGCTTTTCAGGCTTGCGGTTCTCCCAGACTTTCTTTCCGCGCCCTTGATCATAAAGGTCGATGATCGCGTCCCACTTTCCGTTAAGAAGTGTGTAGTCACGTCCATAGACATTGACCATCAGATCGGGAGAGCCATAGTCCTCCTTGTCCCCGGCGCTGAGAGGCAGCGTAGCCGCAAAGGCCAGGGCAAAGGTCAGCAACTTAGACAATGCGTTGATTTTCATATTCTTACCTTATTTCATACTTATAAAGTGCAAATGTGTTCTCTGAAGGGAGGGCGAATTCCACCGAACCGTTTCCTCCTGTGATGGAGCTGAAAGCGGAGCCGCTTCCCGTAACAGGAGTGAAATGGACACTCATCCCCTCCGGAAGCCACGTGTCAAGCCGGGCGCTGCCATATTCATTCTTCTCGCGGAATACGAGCATAAAGCCTGTCCTACCGCCATCGGCGATGGATTGAAAGCCGGTCCAGGACCTTCCGGACGGTTCTTCACCTATCGGCAGGATGGTACCATTATGGAAGTCGTTCATCACCGCCTTATAGGCCTTGATGACAGACGACAATCCAAAGGCCTCCTCCGGAAGATTCGAGGCTTCCATCCAAGCGAGGGGCTGTCCGGCCATAGCGGTCGCGAATATATACTGGAATGAATATGAGGATGGGGCGAACTGGTCTCCGGCATATTCATCCTCATTCCGCCATTTGTTAAGAAACTCGATCTGAAGTTTCTCCGCCGGGACGTAGCGGCTCAGCTGCCACAGATTCCGTAGAGTCCAATAAGGGTAGTAGTTCCGCCAGTCCGTGTAACGGTTCTCCAGAAATATGTTGCCATATTCATTGAAAAAATGATAGCCTCCCCTGCGTCCCGCCGTCACATCGAGGTTGAATACCACCTCATTTCCTGTCTCGGCGAGTGCAGTGTCGAAGAACTTACGGAGGTTCGTCTCCGCCCTTTTGGTAGGGATTGAGAGCCCGTCAATCTTGAACACCTTTATTCCAAACTTCCGATACAGCTTCACAACGGCATCCGCATCATTGCGCCAGTCCTCAAAGTCGTTCTGCACGCTTGGGTTGAACCACAATCCAAGTTCGATGTCCAATTCCTTGGCCTTGTCAACGACAGGCTTGAGACCGTGAGGGTATTTATCCTTTGCCGGAGTCCAATACAAAGGGTTGTCCCAGATGTTCTTGAAGGATCCTTCCGCCAACACCGAATTCGGACTTTTACCCTCCTGCCATCCGTCATCTATCTGGAAATGAGTGATCCCAAGACGTTCGGCCTTCTCCAGTTCCTCAATGCAGAACCGCTCATTGACCTTGGAATCCTGACTTCTGTCGCCCCAAGTGTTCATCATTACCATCTCATCCCTGTCGGCGTGGTGTTCACGAATATGTTTCTGATAGTTACGGAGAGCCATCAGCGGAGACAACTCGCCTTCCCCGAAAACTCCGGTCACACAAGAGTACAGTCGGATCATCCCGCCTTCATCGACATCACCTTCCGACGCACCGATGCCGGCCACGGTGAACTTTCCCGATTCGCAGATGAAGTCAGCCTCAGGATTTCCAAGCTGCACCGCTGAGCACGGAGCCTCCTTCAGGAAAAAGAAACCGTTCCCGTCAACGACATCACGGGCAAAAAGCAGATTACCTTTGTAGCCTGTCCTGCGGTAAGGAATGAACGTTCGTTCAGCGACAAGGTTGTTGTTCCAATCGGTGACATCGAAGAACTCTACAGTCTTGACCTGCCAGTGCTTGCCGCCCGGATTGAACACTTCCAGATGGCGTGACTTATCCCCGCCCCCTTGCTTCATGTCTTCGGCAGACTCGATGTTTTTTTTGTCCGCAGGATCGACCTCATCTTCAATTTCAGACAAAGCCAAGCCACCGGCATAATTGTCACAGGCGATCGCCGGACAGTTCTCATACACTCTGAACACCCTGCGCACACGTGTGCCTCCAATCGAGAACGTGACCTCTGCTTCCAGATGTTCGGGATGTATGCCGTCAGACTTCAGCTCACGCACTTCCAGGCGGCCATCCAAAGCCTTTCCGAAAGGCTGTCCTACGGCAAGGGCTGGTTCCGGGGATCCGTTCACGAACACCCGGCCTGTGCGTTTATCCTTTACAAACGCGTTTACAACATTCCCGCCGTCCCATAAGAACGCCCGTTCAATCAACGAATTGCCCACGTACAAAGTGTCTGCCGAAAGATGAGCGTAGCACTCCCCCTCCAAGGTTATAGGATTGTGGGCGGCGCCTTCACACACGATCAACGGCGACACTGCCAGAAGTATCAATAACAAGATTCTATTCCGCATCGGGATTCATTTTAAATTCTGTAGGAGACTGGCCGAAATGACGTTTGAAGCAGACACTGAAATATTTTGGATTCGCGAAACCAGTCATTGTCGAGATTTCGGCGACCGTGTAGTCAGATTCCGTCAGCAACTGGCTGGCTCGCTTCAACCGGATGTCCAGAATAAACTCTTTTATGGACATTCCAGTCAAGTCATTAATTTTTTGGTACAGACGGGTCCGGCCGATGGCCATATCGGACACGAAATCGTCCACACCATAGTCTTCGTTCTCAAGATTCTTCTCAATGAAATCAACAGCTTTCTTCAGCAGTTCCTCATCGACCGAAGAGATGGCGATACGGGACGGCTCGGCTATGAATTTCTTGCTGTACAACTCCTTAAGACGGTTCTGATTCTTAATCAGATTGGAGATCTGCTTATGGAGGAACTCTATGTTCACCGGCTTGTCTATGAACACATTTGCCTCACACTCCAATGCCTCGATCCCCGCGTTCTGAGTCTCACCCATGGCGGAAAGGGCGATTATAGGAATATGCGAAGTCTTTATGTTCGAGCGGATGCCACGGCAGACCTCAAACCCGTCCGCCTCCGGCATGACAAGGTCGGTTATGACTATCTGAGGCATAATCTTTTCGACCTTGGCCAAACCATCAAGGCCGTTTATCGCTGTATAGACATTATAATAAGGGGACAGCCTCTGTTCCAGATAGTTCCGTAACTGAGCGTCATCCTCTATCACAAGTATGTCATACGGTTTCCGTCCTTTTCTCTCAGATGATGCGCCTTGGCCGTCCATATCCGACAGCATACTGTCAATCTCGGAAGTCGCATAATCATAGGCCTGTCCCTCGCCCGCTGACATATCCTCAGCGTCCTCACCGCACGGAACAAACGGCAGTATGACAGTGAACGTCACCGTGGAGTCTGCCGAATGCACGGATATGCATCCGTTCAAATCATTGACAAGTTCCTTGACAATGGCGAGGCCAAGCCCGGTATGGGAATCAAACCCGGCCTTGACGGCGCCGTCACCATTGAACGGTTCGAATATGCTTGTGTACTTCTCCTCCGGAATGTCCTTGCCGCTGTTTGTCACCACAAATGACAGCCAGACCGAATCCACAGGCACATCAGTCCTCGGGATGTTCTCCGAGGCGGCACGGCTCACACGTACACTCACATATCCATTCTCGGTGGTGTACTTGACAGCGTTCGAGAAAAGATTCGTGAACACCTTCTCGATGACATCATAGTCAAACCTCGTGTGGAAACTGTCCACCTGCGAGATGAACTCCGTCTCTATCTGATGCTTGCCGGCATAGAACTCAAACAAGGAAAAGATGTTGTCAACAAAACGGACGATGTCTCCCGGCTTCCGGTCCATCGGCAATTTCAAGGTCTCTATCTGCCGGAACTTAAGCAACTGGCTTATCATATGTTGGATACGCACCACATTCTTACCGATAAGCTCCACATAATTGCGGTACGGAGCGTCCTCCGGGATCAGACTCTCAAGCTGCTTGAGGGGATCTATCACCAATGTCAGCGGTGTCTTCAGGTCGTGGGAGATGCTGGTGAAGAAATTCAGCCTAGCCCGCGTCAGCTCCTGAAGGTTCTTCTCTTTGTCCTTCTCCAGTTCCAACTGCTGCTCAAGCATCTTGCGCCTTGTCATATACGACCAGATGTAATAGGCTGACAACAGCAGAAGCATAACATAGACCAGATATGCGACAGGTGAGAGCAACGGATGAGGTTTAACCTTGAATGTCAATGAGCTGACACGATCTCCCCAGACTCCGTCATTGTTCGCGGCTTTCATCTGGAATGTGTACTTGCCGGGACGCACATTCACGAAACGGACATATTGCTGGTTCTTAGGCAGCACCGTCCATTTTTCGGAAATTCCGAGCATACGGTACGAATAGGTGTTCCTGTCCTGCTCAAGATAGCTGTCAGACGAGAATCCTATGTCGAAATTGGACTGCCGGCTGGACAATTTGATGACACTTGAACGTCCACGCTGGCCATCAAGTGTGGCTACAGCCTGCCTCAGCGGCCATCCGTTCTCTCCCGGATGCACAAGATGATCATTCACTCTCAACGATGTGAAATACACCCTTGGTTTCATAGGATTCGTGCGGAAGCGTTCCGGATTGAACATTATGAAACCGTTTGTGCCGCCGAACAGCATCTCTCCAGAGGAGGTGCGATAGCACGAGCGGACATAATACGCACCGCAACGGTTAGGGATGTCAATCCCCGCTCTCCTTATGGATCCATCCTTGTGGGAATAGCGGAACAATCCTGCGTCCGTGCTCATCCACACATCCCCGGACACGGGATCCTCCAATATTCCGAAAACAGTACGGTTAACGAAATCACCGGCCTCATTTGAATTATAGTTACGGTACGTCCCGTCCGGAGCGAGCATATTCACTCCACCGCCTCTTGTTCCGAACCACACTCCGGAGGATGAGGTTCTGCAGAAGCAGCAGATGTTGTTCGTGGCGTGAGGTTGATCCGCAAGATAATACCTCGCGGTAAACACACGTGTCTTGGGATCCATCACATAGATTCCATCGTGCGTCATAAGCCAAAGGTTTCCGTTCCCGTCGTGGAAAAGTGTCTCGACACGGAGCCTTATCTTCCGGCCATTCCCATCTTTGAATATCACATTCTCGACATTCCCTGTACGGCGGTTCCAGAACATAAGCTCGACATCCGGATCCGTAAGCCAGAAACCGCTGTCGCCCTCCGGCTCGAAATCATAGACAGCGAGTGGCTGCCTGGTTCCCGGCTTGAACACAGGCAGCGGTGTCACTTTGCCAGTGTCCATATCGATAACGCTGACCCCACCGTTGAACGAGGCCGCATACATAAGTTTCCCTACCGGCCTCAGTCTCTTTATCATATTGGACGGCAGCGCATTGCCATCTCCGGAACCTTGCCTCCATCTTGTGAACGAATTATCCTTCCGGTTCCATCTTGTCAGTCCACCTCCTTCTGTGCCTATCCAGATGTTCCCCTCGTCATCCTCAGCGAACGCGCTGACTATAGGATAGTTCAATCCACCAGGTGTCGGCTCCATGTACCAGACATTATTGTCGTGGAATGTCTGATACGCCAATTTCCCGCCATAGGTTCCTATCCAAACACCACCGTCAGGATCCGGATAAATTGACCAGACTGAATTGTTCGGAAGCGAACATTTGTCAAGAAGGCTGGAAACCAGCAGTTTAGTCTCACCGGAAGCTATGTCGATAAGCAGGAGTCCCGACTGTGTGGCCACCCATACGATGCCGTCAGAATCTATGTAAAGTTCCTTGGCGTCACTGGACTTGCCATAACTCTCCGGCAGATTGAATGTACCGACCAGTTTCCCGTCCTTGCCATACACAAAGAGTCCGTTCCGCCTAGTCTGGACATAGACGTACCGACTGTCCTCGACCACATCCGAGATAACGGCGTTCCCGTCATCGCCCACTGTGGTGAAATCCACATAGTTCCCGTTCTCGACACGGAACAGTTTATTGTAAGCTCCGACATAGACATTGCCTGCGGAACAAGAAAGATGAAGGGACATCGGAGACACACGCACTGTGTCAGGGAGAGGATAAGTCCCTTCCTCGCCGCCACGCCCATAACGGACGACATTGTCGTTGAGAATCAGCCACAGACCTCCTTTCATGTCGGGATCCATGGCTCCGACATCACCAGCCACGGAAAGGGAGAACTCCTGCCGCATATAATCGAACGCGTACAGCCCGACACTTGTCGCGACATAGATCCGGCCGTTCTCATCCCTGACCAGCTTGCGGTAATCCACAGGAAGGCGATTCGGACCGGACACGGCCATGTTCTCGAAAGAATGCCCGTTGAACATAAACAAGGCGTCCGTACCGCTGAACCATATTCTTCCGACAGTGTCCTTGACGACACTGTTTATCCCACCATAATAGGATGTCTCCGGCATCTGATGGAAACGGTAATTCCTGATGTCGATGGCATACGATGACACCGACACCAGAAACGAGAACATCATCACAAACAGTTTCATATCTTATGTGGTCATTATTATTCCGTCACAAAGATAGAGAAAAGTATTCAGAGCCGTTATTTCACAATCACATCCGACAGCTTCAGCCATCCACCGGATGTATATTCACCTTTCGCGGATGTGAATATGCCAATCTTCTTGTCCGCCGACGCATCGTCCACGATTCCTACGGCCCACACATATTTTCCGGCCGGCACCCCGTCCGGCTTCACCGTGAACGAATACTGCTTCGGAGAGCCTTTCGTCCATTCGTGAGGCTGGGCGCCATCATCATAGAACATCTTGACAACCCTTTCGTCAGAAGGGTCAAGAAGAGCGAACGCGACCTTGTACTTGTCCACGAACGGTTTGAAGTTGGTAGGACAGTAAGCGTAGCCGACATTGGCCCACTTATGTGTGATCTCTGACTGCTGACCGGAAGACAATTCCTTTGGCAGGACGACCTTGGCCGGATAAAGCCTGTAGTTGCCGTCCTTTATGAACTGCTCCATAAGGTCATAGGCCTCGTTGAACCAGGACCAGGTCTCACTCACGGTGACATTGTCGTTGTAGCGGAAGTCCATCATATTTGCCCTGGCCTCACGCGCCATATCAAACTCACCCTTACGGACATCAGCCCAGTCCTTATATTTCTCTGATTCCCAACGCATAGGGGCATCTCCGTGGGAAGCCTTGACCCATCCTCCCTCAGCGATGATCGGAACAATATAACGGTACTTCGCGGCGATGTTCTTCTCCCAAGTGCCGTAATAAGTCTTCATACCGAACGCACCGCTTCCGATGCCAAACCCTTTGTCCACAGCCGACTGCACCATATCCTCCGAATCAGGATTAACCCCATCGGTCGTGGAACCGAGAGAGCGATGATAGTTTATGAATATAGGTATCTTGAACTCCTTGGCGAAAAGCGACGTGACCCACTCGAACACCGGCTTCTTAGGGGTCTCGTCACCCGTGGAGTAGATGCAGCTATGGTACTCCCCCCATTTTCCGATTCCGACTCCGTGCACAAACTCATAATGGTCGGGATCGTTGATCTCCTGGGCGAAGTCGTGGACGAACTTCTCATAGCACCGTTGGAACACCGGATCATCCGGGTACGGAGTCCAGACCTTCATCGAGCCGGTCCGGGTCTCGTAGCCCTTGGCTCCCTTGTCACGGATATAGAGTGGAGAGCAGAACTCGTGCTTGTCACGGCTGTCGATGGCATAGCCGAAGCCGACCCTCATATTGCGTTTGCGGGCCTCGGCGATGAGACTCTTGTAACGCTGGGCATAGACAGTATTGCAGCCATCCTGCCAGACATAAACCCCTTCTTCTGGATTCAGTTGAGCCCAAGTGGTCCTGATCAGAAGGGTAGTCGCATAGCTTGTGACATCGACCGGACCGACCGACGACTCCATAGAGTCATATCTCGTCCAGAAATCAGAAAGGTCGTTCCCTAGCCCGGCATAGAGAACCCAACCGCAAAGCGGATTGCGAAGGACCGTGTTCTTGTCCGGGGTTATATTCATTGTCACATAGTTGTCAGGATCACGCGACGGATCCTTCTCTTCTTTTGATCCGGAGCAAGACGCGAAAAGCAAAGCCACCGCCGCACCGGCAAGTATAGTACGAATGCTCAATTCCATATTCATAAAATATTATTTGACCGTGACTTCAGTCACTTTCAACCATTTGTCTGCGGAAAGTTCGCCTCTTGCGGCAAGTTCGATCGCAGGGATGTTGTCATTTTCCGTGTTGACGATGGCGACGGCCCAGACATATTCACCTGCAGGAACCTTGACAGTGAAGTCAGTCTTGTAGTCGAAAGATTTAGAGCCGGTCCACACTGAAGGCTCACAATTCTCATCCACCTGAACCTGAACGGCTTTGCCGCTCTTGTCAAGCAGCGCGAACGCCACTTTGTAACGATAGTTCCACTGAGGGATATTGTTCGGGAAATAACCCCATCCTATGTTTTTCCAACGATGCGCGAGAGGCACTTTCGCACCCGACGAAACGGATTCCGGAACACTCACCTGCTCGGGATAGATCCTGTACCCTCCTTCAGCGATGAATTGCTGGACAAGGGAGAATGCATCCTCGAACCAAGAGGTGGTCTCGTCCCCGACACGGAAGTCCATCATATTGACCTTGGCGACCTTGCAGTCGTCATACTCACCTTGACGGACATCCTCAGGATGGCCTTTGCGATAGCCTCTGGAATCATTCCAGTAACTATGCTGGTTCACAATCCAGCCTCCCTCCATTATTATCGGACGCTTGTACATCCAAGTGGCAGCATAGGCGCGCTCCCAGTCCCTGTAATAGTCAGACATTCCGAACGCGTCTTGTCTGAGGCTGTAGCCTTTGCTGACAGCGAGGTTAAGCAATTTCTCACTGTTAGGGTTGGCCGAGCCATCGCTTGCGGGATGGCCTATCACCCTATGATAATTGATCGCAAGAGGCACCTTCGTGAAGTTTTTCGAGTACACGTCCGTGATCCAGTCCATCACCTCGTACTTTAGGCGTTCGGTGTTCTCTGTGACAGCATTGCCGTTCTCATAGACAACGTTGTGTCCCTCACCCCATTTTCCAAGACCGTAGGCATCGATGAAAGCGGTGGTCTCGGGATCATTGAAGTCCTTTGCAAGTTCCTCGATGAATTTCTCGTAGTACCGCTGAAAGACCGGATCCTGCGGGTAAGGAGTCTTCCTCAAAGGATATTTGGCATTCTCCAGCCAATACGTGGCCCCGTTATCGAACACGAAAGAAGGCGTGTTCTCCCCTTGGTCGCGTCCGTCCACCACCACACGGAAGGCGATCGGCAGTCCCCTGTCAAGGGCACCGTGGATCATCTTGTACAGCTTGGTCGAAGGGTCACGCCACGCATACAAACCTTCGGAAGGATTGAACGTCCTCCAATTTGTCCTGATATAGCAGGCGGACGCATAGTCACGTACACGGACATTCTTTCCCAATTCGGACACGTAGATCTCCCTGTCCCAGTACGAAGGATCGCCTGATCCGCTCCCATACATCACCCAACCGTTGAGAGGGTTATGCAGGACGGTCTTCTTGTCGACATTGAACTTGACCACCGTCAATTCCGACCGAGTGTCGTCATCGCCGGAACCTCCCGCAGGCTCCTTCGAGCAACTGCACAAAGAGCACAGCGCCAAAAGCGCCGTGCCCATTGCCACAGTACCTGAAAATATGTTTTTCAGATTCATATTCCAAATATTACTCGCCTCGCTTTTCCATCCATATCCTCATATTCCGCAGGTCGAATATGATGAAGTTCGTACCGCTTGGAACCTTGAAGTAGTTTCCACGGAGGTGTGAACCACCTTCCATATCCATCCACTTGCCCAGCGTCACGCTCTGGTCATAATTCGTGCCGGTCCACACAGGAGCGAATACGTATGAGTTGTTGGTATTGTAAGGATTGCCATCATTGAATCCATCAACCTTGAGGCTGGAGATGATGGCGAAGTCGGTACGTCCTGAGCCAAGCACATTACCGGTATAGACAAGGATCTGAGGATCTGCGAGAGAGACGGTGCACTTGAGGTCCTTACCTGCGGCGGCCCAACCCACGGACTCTCCACGTCCATAGATCTTATCGACTGTTGTTGTGATGGTCGCGTGACCATTGTCACCATCTGTAGGTGTCTTATGGTTAGGCTGCCAAGTCACCGTGAACGGCTTGAGGTCAGTCGCTGGAGAATAGATGGTGGCTTTCGCGGTCTTCATGTCAACAACGACACGATACTGTCCGGCGGAAGTGATGTTCCAGGCGAACGGAGTCTCGGTCATCGTGATGTCAACGGCCTGGCCATCCTTCAGAGCGGTGGATCCATCCTTAGGGGCAATATAGTATCTTGCGCCTTCGTACTCAACCGGGAGCTGCAGGTCACCGATGGTAAGGTCACCGAGCCAAGCGAACTGGAACTCGTTCTCCAAAGTCCTGGAGATTTCCTCCTCATCCACCGCGGTGCCGCCCACGAACATCTTGTCGGCATCGAACACGGTAACCTTGATAGGGGTCACAACAACCTGTATGGTACGTACTTCCGGCATCTCGAATGTAGAGCCACCTTCCCACTGCGCGGTGACACGGAACTCAAGGGTGAACTGCTTGTTCACAGGAAGCCCCCATCTTTCGGTGGCCCAGGTGTTGAGCTGCTCCACCGTGAAACTCTGGCTGAACTCACCCGGATCCATATCTGTACGGATCACGGTCTTTGAGCCGAAGTTGTTTCCGAGGACATCGAGTTTTGTCTCGTATGAGATCATATAGTCATCTCCCATATTCCTGGCCTCGGTCCAGCTGAAGGTGACAGCGTCTTTCTTAAGGTTTTCCTCAAGAAGAACAACATCTTCCGAAGATGCCGTCAGTGTGAGGTTCTCGTCCACCGGATCGATGTCGTGATCCATCGGATCCCATTGGCAGGACATAGCGACCGCCGCAACGGCAAGCATTGACAATGCCTTATTCATATATTTCATAACTATCATCAATTAATTAAAAATATAATCCATTAATATCCTGGGTTCTGAGGGAACTCGCTGCCTCTGTTGGCATCGAGGATCTCCTGAGGAACAGGCCAAAGGGTGAAGTGCTCATCAAACTGATCCGCGATTGTCGGATTGTACTTCTTCACACGGGCGACAAACACATCGGCTCCCATTCTCTCAAGGGTGAACCGACGGCTCTCCTCGCCGACCATCTCACGGATACGCTCATCAAGAAGCTCGTCCACAGTAACTTCCGAGGCTTCAAGGTTTCTCACCTTGGCTCTCTTTCTGATGACGTTGAGAGCATCGGCCGCCTTCTGCGTGTCACCCATTCCAAGATAGGCCTCCGCTAGATGAAGGTAGGTCTCGCCAAGACGACACTTCATACGGTCTTTGTAGGAACCGGTAAGCTGGAGGTTGTCCTCCTTTCCGAAGAAGAACTTGGTGAGCGCAGGGAAGAGCTGGCCTGTTGACCAAGTCTTGTCGGTTATCTCACACTTCTTGCCGAGGGACGCTGTGATGAGAGGGTTGTTGTAGTACCAGTCTCTCTTTATGCTATACTTGGAGTTACGCATATCCCCATCCTCGAAAATACCGTTCTCGGACGCTCCGGACACAGCGCAGTCGTCAAGTGTGGCGCTGGTGTTCTTCGTACCGATCCACCATTTCATAGGAGAGATCTGCGCGAGTCCTCGTCCGCCAAGCGAGTCCGCAAGTGCGAAACCATTGATGGCGAAGTACTGAGGATTCCACGCGCGGCGTGTCCAATCATCGGAATTAGTACCACCGCCGACCGTCTTGTACTCGAACTGCATAACCCAGATGCTCTCGGTGTTGCCGCTGGTGCGGTTCTGATTGTTCTCGATGAACATATCGCTGAAAGCGTCTCCCTTCTCATTCTTGCTTGCGCCGAAGCGTGTGGTGTTGAGGGCGAAGTATTTGCTGTCGATAACCTTGTTGGCGCACTTGGCGGCCTCCTCGAAGCAGGTCTTGTCATTCGTCAGGTGCCCCTGGAAGTTGTACATCTCGCTGAGGAGGTGATAGGCTGCCCAGCAGGTGAGTTTTCCGGTCTTCACCTTGTCCGGATCAGTAGGAAGGTTCTCGGCAGCGTATGTGAAGTCATCTATGATGTGCTTGAGGACTTCCTCCTTAGGATCTCTTGTGAAGGAGAGCTTGAAAGGATTCTCGATGGTCTCCACCCACGGAACGTCACCATAAAGATAGACAAGTGATCTGTAGGCATAAGCGCGGAAGAACCTCGCGGTGGCGATAGCGATCTGCTTGTCCTCAGGATAGTCCCAGTTGATGTTCTTCTCCGCATAGATAAGGATCTCGTTGGCGGAAGCGATGAGGTTGTAGGACCAGTTCCAGTAAGACCTCACGAAACGCGTGGCCGATGTGAGAGTAAGGTCTGCGAACGGAGTAAGGGAGCCATCCTTGGCACCATTCTGGTCAACGATGTCAGTGGCGATCTGGAGAGCCTCATAGGCACAGGCCGCACCGTGCATGTAAGCGCCGTTCTCACCCCAGGTGTTGTACTCTGAACGGGCGATGGAATACAAACCGTTGCATCCGGTCTCGAATCCCATTGAACTTGTGTATGTGTTGTCCGGAGCGAGAGAACTCTTGAGATCCTCATCAAGAAATCCGCTGCAGGAAGCCAGAGCCGTCACCGCGATGGCGGCGAGGCCGGACTTTAATATATTCGTTTTCATATTTCTGATAATATTCATATTAGAATGTTACTGTGAGTCCAAGCATATAAGAACGTGCTGTCGGGTATGACGCGAACCAAGTGTTGTCATAGTTGAGCATCTGGCGCATATTGGAGATGACGCCTACATTGTTAACGCTGACATTCACATCTACAGCACTGAGGTGAAGTGCCTGCGTGGCCTTCTTAGGGATCTTGTAGCCGAGGGTCACATTCTTGAGTGAGACATAGCTCATCTTCTTGTAGAATCCGTGGCTGAATCTGTTCACGTAGCCAGGAGACGTGTACTCCGCGTCAGGTGTCTCCGGAGTCCAGTATTTAGCTCCGTGAATATAGTTGCCTGAGCCGAATGCCCACGAACCGATGTTGGCCACATTGTCGCTCATCCAAGTACCGAACTTGCCGTTGAGGAGGAAGGAGAAATAGAAATCCTTGTACTGGAATCTGTTGCCCATCGACATCGTGAAGCTTGGCCTTGTGCTTCCGATGATGACACGGTCATCAGTAGAGATGACACCGTCACCGTTTGCATCGTAAAGCTTGGCGTCGCCAGGCTGTGCGCCGGTCTGGTGCACCTTTGTGTTGCCATCCTCGTCAGTGAATGTGAACTCGTCACCTTCCTGCCAGAGGCCCACAATCCTGTAGTCATAGTACACCGAAAGCGGCTTGCCGATGAACCATTTGTTGTTCACGTCATCCAGACCGTCACCACGAAGCTCGACGATCTTGTCCCTGTTGAGGAAGAAGCTGAAGTCTGTGTTCCATGTGAAGTTCTGCTTTCTGATATTGACAGTGTTCAATGAAAGCTCGACACCCTTGTTCTGTGTCTCGCCGACATTGTCCCAGATCTTGTTGTATCCGTTCATTATCGGCACGGTACGGGTCATCAGAAGATCCTTGGTGTTGGAGATGTAGGCATCAATGGAACCACCGAGCCTTCCGCGGAAGAACAGGAAGTCGAAACCAAGGTTGGCCGTGTAAGTGGTCTCCCACTTTAGGTTCGGATTACCGATTCCATCCGAAGGAAGATAGGCGGAATTCACCGCGGACGAGCCGTCGCCATAGATGTACTTCACACCGTTGGTCGCATAAAGACGGTCAAGGGTCTGGTACCTTGAGATAGCATTGTTACCGTTGGCGCCATAGGAGAGACGGATCTTGAGCATATCGACTTTGTCGGTGTTGTCCTTGATGAAGCTCTCCTCTGACATATTCCACGCCACGGCGGCCGAAGGGAAGAAGCCGAACTTGTTGTTGGCTCCGAACACTGAGGCACCATCGGCGCGGCCTGTCAAAGTGAGCAGGTACTTGCCCGCGTAGCTGTAGTTGAGACGGAGCATGTATGACATCATACTCTCCTTCCAGTAGCCGGAACCGATGGTGACATTCTTCTCTGCACCGTCCATCTTGTAGAAGCTGGAGTCATCGTTGACAAAGCATTCGCCGTTCTGCGAGGCTGAGATGTTGGACTTCTCCTGGACAGAGAACAGTCCTGTGGCGTCAAAATGATGTTTGCCGAAAGTCCTGTCATACTTGAGGATGTTCTCCCAAGTGTAGTCTGTAGTGTGGCTGTTGCTGATAGAGGCCTTTCCGTCAACTTTCTTGCCTGTAACGGTATTGCGGCCGTAATATGTGCCGGTGAAACTGTTGCGGTAGTTGTAGCCGAACTGAGACTTGAACGTAAGGCCATTCACAGGCAATTTGACTTCTACGAAACCATTTAGAAGGATATTGCGGCCGGTGCTCTTCTGGTCAGCATTGACATCCTTCATTGGGTTGGGAAGGTTGCTGTAGTCCATCGGTTCCTCGTAGTAAGCGCCGGTCTCGTCCTTATAGATACCGTAAGGAGACTGCTTGATCGCGTGCTCAAGATTAGGGGTCACTCCACCGGACTCACGGTTCACGAACTGAGTGGTGATTCCGACGGTAAGCCAGTTGTTAAGCACCTGGTTGATGTTCGCGTACGCGCTCACACGGTCATAGTTGGAGTTGTACACCACTCCAGGGTTGTGCAGATAGGAGACAGAAGCCATATACTGCGTCTTCTCGGTACCGCCCGAGAATGACAGTTGGTGATCCATATTGAACACCGTGCGGAAAACATAGTCCTGCCAGTCATTGGTGATTCCGAGAGCGTAGTTCTGCTTCTCCGAAGCGCTGATGACCTGTCCCGCAAGCGGATCGAGATCTTCACCGGTAAGCTGCTTGGTGCCCAGGCGGCCCATATCCTGCTTGAAGCGGATGTACTCGTTAGGTCCCATAACCTGGATTCTCTGCATAGGTTGAGAGACACTTAGACGGGTCTTGTAGGTAACCGACATCGTGCCTTCCTTGCCTTTCTTTGTCTGGATAAGGATGACACCGTTGGAACCACGGGAACCATAAATCGCAACTGAGGAGGCATCCTTGAGGACGGTTATGCTCTCGACTATGTCCGGATCGATGTCAGCGAGGCCACCCTCATAAGGGATACCGTCAAGGACCACCAAAGGGCTGTTCGTGGCTGACAACGAATTCTGTCCACGGATAAGAAGAGACTGGTTGGAGCCAGGAGCCTCGGACGATGTGGTGATGGTCAGACCGGCGACCTGACCTGAGATGCGGTCCATAAGGTTGCCTGTGGAAACCATGCCGAGAGTTTCCTGATTTACCACTGACAGACCTCCCGTGAGGTCTTTCATCTTCTGTGAGCCATAGCCGATGACCACGGCGTCGTCCAGATTGAAGGAGTCAAGCACAAGCTTGACATTGATGACGGAAGAATTACCGACGACAACCTCTTGCTCCTTGTAGCCAAGGCAAGAGTAAACAAGCGCAGAAGATGTCTGGGCACCGATGCTGTAGGCTCCGTTGTCATCCGTGACAGTCGCGTCCTTTGTGCTGCCGCTCTTCACATAAACAACGACCCCTGACAAAGGAGTGCCGCTCTCATCGACGACATTTCCGCTGATTCTCAGATTTTTGTTCTGGGCCGACGCATTGAATGACATCGCCGTCACAAAACCGAGAGCCGCCAATAAGGCTGTTCTGATTACTTTAATCATAATCGAAAATAGTTTTTGTTATTAATCAGTTATTTAACTATTGATATATTCTTACCTGATGGTCACCTTGGCGACTTTCAGCCAGCCGTCCTTCGTAAGGGAAGCGGTGTCAACCGCCATATTCAGACCCGGGATATTGCCTTTTTCCGTGTCGGATATCGCGACAGCCCAGCAGTAGTTTCCCGGAGCCACCCCCTCAAGCGAGACACGAAGACTGTAACCGGCAGGCTTGTTCCGCATCCAATCAGAAGGCTCCGCCTTGGTGTCAACGAAGATCCTGATGACATTTCCGTCCTCGGCTATGAGGGCGAAAGAAGGTTTGAACCTGTGGTTCCACTGCCTGATGTTGTTCGGACAGTAACCCCATCCCATATTTTCCCAAGTATGTGTCAACGTCAAGATCTCCCCGGTTCTTGCCTCACATGGAACCACAACTTGAGCGGGATAAAGCCTGTATCCGCCGTGACGGATGAACCTCTCCACCAGATCGATGTTTTGGAACCAGGACTCAGTCTCGTTCCCCACACGGAAGTCCATCATATTCACGCACGCCTCCTCGGCCGCTTCCATCTCCCCTCTCCGGACATCCTCGGGATGTCCTTCACGGTACTTTCCTGACGGGTCGATCCAATAGCGGTGATGAGCGCCTGTGATCCATCCTCCCTCCATTATGATCGGGACCTTGAATTTCCATTTGGCAGCGAACGCTTTCTCCCATTCCTTGTAATATCCTGTCATCCCGAAGGCATCGTGACGAAGGCTGTAACCTTTTGAGATGGCGCTCTCAAGCATTCCCTCAGAATCCGGATCAGGATCGTCTTCCCAACCGTTGACAGTCTCCTCGGCAAGCACCCTATGGTAGTTCATCACAAGAGGGACTTCCTTGAAACTCCGGGAATACAGATCCGTGATCCACTCGTACACCGGAATCTTATTTTTCTTATCGAGGTATTTCATTGAATGGGCCTCGCCCCATTTCCCGAGGCCGTAAGCATCGATGAAGTCAACCTCGTCAAATGAATCGAACCTTGAGGCGAACGCCTTGATGAACTTTGAATATTTTTCCTGAAAGACCGGATCATCAGGGTACGGAGTGTACACTTCCTTGTCGCCAAGCTTGGACGCGAATGCTTTCGCCCCGGCGTCAAGCACATACCGCGGAGTGTTCTGCCCTTGGTCACGGCCATCCACAACGATGCGGAAAGCAAGGCGAAGCCCCCTGTTACGGACCTCTGTCAAGAGCCTGTTAAGACGAGAGTCCGGATCGTTCCAGAAATATTTCCCCTCCTCCGGCTCCATTGAAGCCCAGCTGGTACGGATGTAAGCCGTACCGCACCAGTCTGTGACCCTCACTTTTCCGCCAGGGACAGCTGCCGGGAGGTCATCATAATGCTGAACCTTGCCGAAATCCGAATCCCAATTCCTTCCCATATACATAACCCAGCCGTTTAGAGGGTTCTTTACGATTGAGACAGTGTCAGGAGCGATGTTGATCACCTGATACTCCGGAGCGCCAAGCATGACTGTCGTCCTAAGAGGAAGATCTGTGGATGACGGCCCAACCAGAATCTCAAACTCGCCCGGCTCAACGATGAAAGACCTTGACTTCACATCGTAGAACGAGAATGCGTCAGCCCCAAGAGAAACAGCCATCCTGACTGACTTACCGGCAGGAATGAACATCTTATCGTAGCCCTTGAGCTCCTTGGCGGGCCTTGCGACGGACGCGACCTTGTCTTTGACATATACCTGCGCTGTCTCACAAGCTCCGACTTTTCCAGTGTTGGCCACAGTGAAAGAGACCAGCACACTGTCACTTGCAAGTTTCTCCACGTTAATGTCGGAATATTTGAATGACGTGTACGAAAGGCCATATCCAAACGGATAGCGTGGAGCGATTCCGCTTCTGTCATAGCCTCTGTAGCCGCAGAAGATTCCCTCACGGTACTCAATCCTTTTGAACGGAGTGTTCTGCGTCTTCACAGGTGTGTTGTTATAGTACGAGCCATACACCGGATTATCCTCCCATTTGTTCTCAATGGAGATAGGAAGCTTTCCGCTTGGCGAGATTTTTCCGGATATGATCTCAGCGATGGCCGTGCCGCCTTCCTGGCCGGTGTACCAGGCATAAAGGATAGCCTCGACTCCCTCGCTCCAGCCGTTGAAGTCAACGCCTCCACCGGCGTTAAGCACCACGGTCACGTGAGGATGCGCATCCGTAAGTCTGGCAATCAGGGATTTCTGCTCCGCCGGCAGACTGAACGGCCTGTCGAAACCTTCTCCCTCAATGTCACTGTTGAATCCGCCGCAATAGATGACACGTCCGGCCTTGGCCACTGCCGCATTCAGCATCGTCTCATTAAAGAGTCCGATCCTCATACGGGCGGTGGCATCGGAAATATTATCGTAAAACTCGAAGCGGATCCGATAGGTCTTTCCCTTCTCGATGCTGTGGAAAGCCGTCCTTGACGACAATGAGTGATTTCCCCAATCCCCTGCCAGAAGCTGATCGTTGACAAACAGACGGTAACCATCGTCACCTGACAGTCTGAAACGCAGCGTGCCTGTTTCCGAAGCGGTGTATATTCCCTCCCAGCGGACAGAGAATCCGTCTTCCGGAAGCCCTTCGGCCGGAGATTTCCGTCCCCAATCGAAATTCACGGAAGTATCCGTCCTCACCAGCACCGGATTTCCTGACAAGGTTTTGTTGTCGTAGTACTCGGCCCTGAATCCTGAGCGTCCGTTACCGTCCAAAGGATGGATGTCTGAAGAAATGTCAACATAAAGTTCCTCATCTGAAAGGACTTGCACATATTTCTCACCAAACTGCCTTTTGATGCCGTCCGCGATGGTGACAGTATGGAATGGGGTCACAAAGCCGCTCCCGCCACCGGTAGTGGTGACGCATGCATTTGGGCCAAGGACAAGAATTCTCTCTTTTTTCTTTCCATAAGGAAGTTCGGAATTTCTGTTCTCAAGCATAACCACACCTTCCCTCGCAAGGTCAAGCGCGACAGCGGCATTCTCCGGATTGTCTTTTTCTATGCTTTCATCCAAGACAGGCTTGTCAAGGAGCCCGAAGCGATCCAGTGTGGACAGGATGTTGTACACCTTCCTGTCGATGACTTCTTCAGAAATGACTCCGGACCTTATAAGAGGGATGATCCTCTCCTTCGTAAAATACACTCCTTTAGGGCATTCAAGATCCAGTCCCCCATTGACGGCACCTGACGTGGAATAAACCGATGTCCAGTCAGACATAAGGATTCCGTCAAAACCCCACATATTGCGAAGCACCTCAATATTCATATAAGCGTTCTCGGTCGCGTGAACCCCGAAAACAGGGTTATAGCTGTCCATCACAGCTCCGACACGGGCTTTCTCGACAGCCTTCCGAAACGCCGGGAAGTATATCTCGTGAAGGGTTCTCTCATCCACATCCGAACTTGCGTGGTGACGGCTCCATTCCTGATTGTTGGCCGCGAAATGCTTGACAGTGGCGATCACGCCTTCCGCCTGCACTCCTTCAATATAATGTTCAGCCACCTCGGAGGACAGGTAAGGATCCTCACCGAAATATTCAAAGTTTCTGCCGTTCATCGGTGCTCTGTAGATGTTGACTCCGGGTCCAAGGAGGATCGCCACTCCTCTGGCCTTGGCATCTTTTCCAAGTCCGTGTCCGAGCCTTTCGGCAAGTTCTCTGTTCCAAGTGGCGGCCGTAAGTATTCCGGACGGATAAAGGGTGCTGGTGGTATTGTTGCGTATGCCCTGAGGACCGTCCGCCATTCGTATTTCCGGAATTCCAAGCCTGTCCACACCACGCAGAACAAAGGATGTGGCCGCACCGATGTAATCACACTTCTCTTCAAGAGTCATTTTCGACACCAGCTCCCAAGCGCGCGCATCGCTCTTTTCTGGCTCCGCCATATTATGCACATTGTCACCGCCGTTCGAAACGACAGACATAAGAAGAAGTGGAAGTGTCAGCAAAAACGTTACTATCATAAATGACTATGTGGTTTAAAAAATCCGTCGGCAAAATTATAACTTCCGGAACATATTGCCGGCCGTTTTTATACACAAATGGTTCGTTTTTGTACAACCATTTAACTATCCGTCACTTAGATAATCAGAAGAATCACTGTAATTCTCCACGAGGCACTGTGATTTTTGGACATTCGGATACAAGTTGTATATTTGCATCCGGTCGGTCAACCACATAAAATATCCAATCATAGATGGTCTTGGTTTGATGCGGTGACCGACAAAAAAACAAACGAAATGAAAAACAGCAACACATCTCTCATCATCAAGGCTGTCGCCTTGCTGGCGGCGGGAACACTTACAGCCAACATCGCTTTGGCGCAGGGAAAAGCCAACGCAACCACTTCCGTCAATACTGTGGTGGACACGACCCATCCGTGGTACGGGGCAAGGGTCGGGATCATCGGGGATTCGATTTCGGATCCTCAGGTGGCGAACGGACCTGAGAAGTACTACTGGTACATGGCACGGGAAATCGGGATCGTTCCTTGCGTGGTGGCGCGGAACGGCCAGCAATGGAACGAGGTCCTTCCACAGGCGGACAGACTGAAAAGCGAGTACGGAGACGACATCGACGCCATACTTATCCTGATGGGAACCAACGACTTCAACGCAGGCGTGCCGATCGGCGAATGGTTCACAGAAGAATATGTCCAAGTGGAGGCCGCCAACGGAGATCCGAAGTCAATGCAGACAAGAAGGCGACGGACCCCGAATTTTGATCCAGACACATTCAAGGGCAGGATCAACATTGCGCTCGACTCTCTTAAGAATATGTACCCGCGCAAGCAGATCATCCTTATGACACCGCTTCACAGGGGTTACGCAAAATTCGGAGAGACCAACATCCAGCCGGACGAGAACTACACCAACAGGTGCGGGGAATATGTCGACGCGTACATCGATGCGGTGAAGGAGGCTGGAAACGTCTGGGCGGTACCCGTGATAGACCTCAACGCCATTTCGGGAATATTCCCTCTCAACCGTTCGCAGAAGGATTATTTTCCACGGGACAATGACAGGCTGCACCCGACAGACGACGGGCACGAAAGGATCGCGGGCGCGCTCATCGCATGGCTCAGATGCCTCGCACCTGATTGCACGTTGCCCCGATAGCGGAATTATCGGAACGAGAATCGGGCCCCGAACGTCATCACGAAGTCAAAAGGACGATCTTTATAGATTGTCTGTACGGAAGAGCCGTCATCAAAATGGTAGCTCAAACCAGGTTCCACATAGAGTCCAAGGTTGGCGGAAAGATTAGCCTGGGCGCCAGCCGCCGCATTCAATGACCAAAGAGCAGGCTTGACAGTCAGTTCTTCACTGCTTGTGCCTTTTTCCACACCTGACACGGTCTCGGTTGTCCGAACCTTGCCGGAAACGCATTTCTCCACCATTCCTCCACCGATGACGTACACAGAAAGTCTCTTGGAATTAAATACGGAAGCGGTGAGATTAAGCGGAACGCCAAGATACCTCAGCGTCTGGGCTTCTTCTTTCAGAGCATTTCCGGAAATCGTGGAGAATGTACTGCGGAGTGTCGAATATGACAGGCCGGATTCAACACCGAACACCTTTCCGAAAGACTTGTGGATCGTAAGCGCCACTCTGACGGGGCGTCTATGCTCCGCCTCGGTTGTAATAGGAGAAGAACTTGTGAACATAGCCGGAGACATCGAGCGCGTCTGAATATTGTTGCCGGCAAAGGAGCCTTCTTTTGGAGAGACAGGATGGTCAAACGCCGGATCAGAACCTCGATAGAACATCATAGGGTCAAACGATTTCACATCATTGCTGGAAGTCGTGGAACCCGAGAATGACAGATCGACTGTCAGAGGAGAGCCTCCGGATGTCTTTCTGGAAGAAGTCTCGGAAAACAGCTGTTCCCAATCGTCATCTTCAAAATTCTTTCTTGTTTCACGTTTCTCCTTTGAAACCCTCGCATCATCAGGTTTGGGTTCGGCGGATGCCTTTTCAATCACTTCACATTCAGGCTCAACCGAAGATGACTCCTCCAAAGAAGGTGTCTGATGATCATCCGGCGCATGAACAGCAAGTTTTGCATGCACCGTTTGGGCCTTTCTTCTTGCGTCACGTGAAGATGGTCTGACCTCAGCGATGAGATTCTCTGACCGTCCGGCAACCGAGGATATTCCTTCATCATCGGAATCCGCCGCGCGTGAAAGATTCCGGTCGGGAGCCGCCGCGACGACATTGATTTGTCCTTCGCCAGGAGAGGCCGGAGAATCCAAAAATCTCACACCGACAAAGGCTCCGACAGCCACCGCGGCGGCCGCCACACCACTCCAGAGCCAAGGCATGGCAATCACGGCGCGGTGGTGTTTCTTTTCCGGAAATATGGATGCCTCTATGTCCTTCCACAGTCCGTCCGGGACAGATTCCTCAAATCCGTCCATCTTATCCCTAAGACCATCAAGCCATTTCTTATCCTCTATCATATTTTTGTCTCCGTCCTTTTCTTATATTCATTGATCTGCCTCGCCAGCAACGCCCTCGCACGGTGAAGCTGCGAAGCGGAAGTGCTCTCGGATATTCCAAGCAGCCCGGCTATCTCCTTATGGCTTTTGCTCTCGAATGCGTAAAGGTTCAGCACAGTCCTGTAACCTTCCGGCAAAGCCTGTATCATCTTCTGAATCACAGGTGCCGGCACATCGGTGACCTCTGGTTCGAGATCCTCCTGTGTGTCTGGAAGATCCCACTTGTACTCGACAGTGTCGTTTCGCCTACGTTTTCTGATAAGCTTCAGAGCCTCGTTCACAACGACCTGCCTCATCCAAGCCTTGAGAGAGCCCTCGCCACGGAACTCAAACTTGTCCAAAGATGAGAAAATCTTAACGAAACTGTCCTGAAGGACATCACGCAATTCGTCCTCGCCTGGCAGGTAACGGGAACAAGTGGCCGTAAGGTAGCGAGAATAGCAGTCATATATCCGCCTCATCGCTCCCCGGTCACCTTTCCTTGCCTGCTCGACAAGACCGCGTTCCTTGTCCTCAGTAAGTTCTCCCATCAAGGCCTGACTCTACTTCGCCAATTCGAAACGACCCGAATATTTCAATTTAACCTCCTTTTTCTCTTCATCAAAGGCGGTCCAGTGAAGGGTCAGCTCATCTCCGTCCTTGGCATCAGTGAGAAGCTCATCAATCTTGAACGAAACGATTCCTTCCACCAGCCGGTAGTTGGACTCGTCACCATTCCTGTCGTGTCTCAGATAAAGGCTCCGGGTCTCCGGGTCAATCCCAAGATTGATGTAGTGAGGCTTCTTGTTGTCCGGCCCCCACCAAGTAGCGAAGTGGAGTGTAAGGTAGCCATCTTCGCAGTTGGTCAGCCAATCACCGACAAGCTCAACCTGATCGTCAGCTCCTTTCTTGAACTCATCTGTGTAAAGGACAGCCTTCTTTGTCAGGACCGAGTCAATCCAATTAATTCTCACAGAATGGGTGAACGGACCATTGTTCGTCTCGGAAAGCTCATCATAATTGACCAAAGCCCTGGTCTCACCCTTGTAAGGATTCTTCCAGTCAACCGGGAGAAGGGTTGTCTTTTCATCAACCTGAAGGTAAGTCTCACCCGAATCCAGAGTCTTGACTGTCACAATAGCTTTCGGACTAAGATAATCGTACGGAGTGTCATTGTCCGCGACAGAGCATGACGACACAACCGAAGCCATCAATATGGCAACAAAAGCCGAAACGGCGAACTTAAATCTGAAATTTTTCATTTGTCTTGATATTTATTCTTTCTTTCATCTATTCCAGTCTTCTAAATCCATCAAGACTGAATTCTTGCGTAAAAATGAGAAAAAAAAATTAACTTGCGCTCCCTTTTTGAACAGACGTATAAATGAACTTGCACAAATGAAGAGAATAACCATATTCCGGATAGGGACATCCATGGTCCCGATTCTGATTCTTGTGGCGCTGCTGGCGCTGAACATCAGCATATTCGGCAGTGATGCCATCCTTGGGGCGAGCCAGGTCGCGCTGCTTTTCTCCGCCGGAGTCGCCATCTGGCTGGCGATGTGGCTGTTCAAGGTCCCGTGGCAGGACTTCGAGGAGGCGATCAAAAGCAACATCGGAGACGTGACAACCGCCATCGTCATCCTTTTCCTCATCGGAGCGATCTCCGGGACGTGGACCATGAGCGGAATCGTGCCGACATTCATCTACTATGGCGTCAAGATCATCAGCCCCAAGGTGTTCCTCCTGACGGCATGCGTGATCTGTGCTTTGGTCTCGGTTATGATAGGAAGTTCCTGGACCACAATCGCCACGATCGGCGTGGCTTTGCTGGGAATCGGGAAGGCTCTGGGATTCAACGAGGGAATGATAGCCGGGGCCATCATCTCCGGAGCCTACTTCGGAGACAAGATCTCCCCGCTCTCGGACACAACCGTACTCGCCTCCTCGATGAGCAAGGTCCCGATGTTCGAGCACATACGCTACCTGATGTACACCACGGTCCCGTCAATCGTTATCACGCTCGCCATATTCACGATCCTCGGATTCTCCCACACCGGGAGCGACGCATCTCTGGTCAATGAATATACCTCCGTCCTCGGATCTAAATTCAACATCACTCCATGGCTGCTGATTGTCCCGGCCTTGACAGCGGTTATGATAGCCCGCAGGATGCCGGCTCTCATCGTGCTGGCCATGTCCACGGTGATGGCAGCCGTCGCCGCGGTCATATTCCAGCCTGACATAATCCGGGAGATCGGATCATCTGTCGCCGGAGAGGGTTCCAACGCCAAAATCCTGTTCACAGGAACGATAGAATCCATCTACAACTCCGTCTCCATCGAGACCGGCAATCCGGAGGTGAATGAGCTCGTGTCATCCAAGGGTATGCTCGGAATGCTGAACACGGTCTACCTCATTATCTGCGCGATGTGCTTCGGAGCTGCCATGAAAGCCAGCGGAATGCTGCACCACCTCGCCTCGATGATCCTTCCTCTCACTAAACGCAGGACAAGCCTCGTGACCTCTACTGTTGTCACAGGAACGGCCTTGAACGGAATAGTCTCGGACCAGTACCTCGCCATCATCCTGACCTCCAGCCTGTTCAAGGATGTCTATGAGAAAGAGGGCTATGAGAACAGACTGCTGAGCCGCTCAGTGGAGGATTCCGCCACAGTCACGTCACCGCTGTACCCATGGAGCAGCTGCGGAATGACGCAGGCCACCATACTCAGTGTGCCTACTTTAGTCTACCTGCCATATTGCTTTTTCAATCTGATAAGCCCGCTGATGAGCATCACCGTGGCGGCGATAGGCTACAGGATATTCAAGAAAGACAACTAGAAATCACCCTTACGAAATGGACAAGTTCAGGAAAATAAACAACTTCGACATCGAACTGCTCAACGGTTTTCCAGGGCTGACAGTCTATGACGGCCAACTATTTCTCAACGACAGCATTGACTATCAATGGAGAACAATTTTCAACTCATTTCCTGACCTGCCTGCCAAAATCCGGTTCACGGTGATCTTTATGTGTGTGGACGGGGAAGGCCACGCAAGAATTTCCGGCAACGACTACACAGTCAGGGCTAACGATGTGATAATGATCAGTCTCGGCAACATTGTGGAGAGCATGTCCGTCACTGATGATTTCAAGGCGATTTCCGTAGCCATCCTTCCGGACAGCAGTCTGATGAATTTCACTTTCAGCAGCGCAAGGTATCTAAGGGACGCGCTTTATGACCCGAAAATACTTCATCTTACCTATTCCGAAGGGCAGCGGATGTTGTCTTTCTTCTCGACAGTCAAGAACATCATCTTGTTCGACAGCAACATTTTCAAAGCCGAATCACTCCAAGGAGCATATATAATGCTGGCAAGTTATCTTTCAGAACGTCTTGCGATACAGAACGAAAACGTTGTCAACCACACTGTGACGAAGTGGAGAAGCAATGAACTACTGCGGCGCTTCCTTACCGAACTCGGCCAGAACTACACTTTCGAGCGCAGCGTGAAATTCTATGCCAAGCGGCTTTTCATCTCCCCTAAATACTTCGCACAGATGATCTACAAGGAATCCGGCAAACATGCGAAAGACTGGATCCGCGACTTTGTCATCAAGGACGCCAAGACCATGCTCAAGAGCGGCAACTACACCGTCCAGGAAGTCAGCGAGACCTTGCATTTCGCGAACCAGTCTTTCTTCGGAAAATATTTCAAGGAAGCGGTGGGATGCTCCCCGATGGCGTACAAGGAACGTGTTATTTCTGATTCTTCAGAAGGTCACGGATCTCCTCAAGAAGAACCACGTCATCAGGCTTAGGAGCCGGTGCGGCAGGAGCGGCGGGAGCCTCTTCCTTCTTTTTCTGCAGCTTAGCCAATCCCTTGATGGCAAGGAATATACTGAACGCGATAATCAGGAAGTTGACGGTCTCCTGAATGAAGTTTCCATAATTGAGGGTCACAGCCGGCTTCACCACCTCTGCCCCGTCCATCACTGCCTTGTGGAGGACAACCTTAAGATTAGTGAAATCAAAGCCGCCGATGAGCACACCGACGCACGGCATGATGATGTCGTTGACCAATGAGGTGACAATCTTGCCGAAGGCGCCGCCGACAACAACACCGACAGCCAGATCGACCACATTGCCCTTCATCGCAAAGTCCTTGAATTCGGACCAGAATTTACTCTTTGCCATATTAATCAGTTGTTTTAAGTGTGTTTCTCACAAAATCATCAGCCTCGGCCAAGGTATCGAACTTGCCGACATCGATAATGTGCAGCTCAGTAGGCGCCACCCCATAGATCGGGTGCTTGGCGCATTCTTGAATATAAAAGTCAGTGATCGAGAAGCGGTCCCCCCAACCGTCCTCATCGAAAACATTGAATATCCCGTCGGAGATGCAGTGGATGCCGGCAAAGGCATATTTCCTGAACTTGGACGGATCTATGTCTCCGTAAGGACTCCTCACCTCGCCCGTCGCGATGTTCGTCCATCCGACAAGCCTCATCTCATCATCAAAGAGGAAATATCTCTGCGTCTTGCGGTCGCTGACAAGAATGTTAGAGAGAGCGTCAGGCCTTGCCTGAGAGATGAACCAGTTCACATCCAAATCAGATAGGATGTCCACGTTGTGAACCAGAAACGGATTTCCTTCAAGAAGCGGGCGCGCGAATCTGATTCCACCGCCGGTCTCGCGCAGGAAATCCCTCTCGTCCGAAAACCGGACATTCACGCCGAAATCATTCTGCTCGTGAGTGTAACCGATTATGGAATCAGGGAAATGATGGACATTTATGACAAAATCCGAGATTCCGGCTGACTTGAGTTTTGACACGACGCGGTAAAGCAGAGGTTTCCCGTCAATCGGAACCAGAGCCTTAGGCAACGTGTCTGTGATCGGTCTGAGCCTCGTGCCGAGCCCAGCCGCGAAAATCATCGCCTTCATCTACAAAATCTTCTCTATGTCCAACTCCCTGTGTGAAACCGTTATCTTGATGTCGAACCTGTCGGCCAGATGCTGCGCAAGATGCTCCGCGCAATAGACCGAACGGTGCTGTCCGCCCGTGCACCCGAAGCAAACCTGCAAGTGAGTGAACTTCCTCTCTATGAAACATTTGACATGATTATCAACAAGATCATATACATTGTTCAGGAACTTTGTCACACCGCCATCGTCCTCAAGAAACTTGATGACCTCCTTGTCCAGACCTGTGAACTGACGGTAATGCTCGTACTTGCCCGGATTGTTGATCGCGCGGCAATCGAAGACATAACCACCGCCGTTGCCCGTTGTGTCAACAGGGATGCCTTTCTTATAGGCGAAGCTGAACACCCTCACTTCCAGACGTTTGTCTTCAGCGATATTGTTGAACTGCGACATCGTCGTCAATTTAGTCAGGATTTCGTTCAGATAAGGATAGTTCTCGAACGGTTTCTGGAGGAGGCGGCGCAGATTGCCCAGAGCATACGGCACACTGGCAAGGAAATGCGGTTTCTTCTCGAAATATCCCCTGAAACCGTAGGCGCCCAGAACCTGAAGGGTCCGGAACAGGACAAACAACCGGAGCCTCTCATTGAAATGCTCCTCATTGACCTCAGTGTAGCCTTTCAAGGCACGTAAATATGTCTGGATCATCTCCTTGCGAAGGTTTTCCGGATAGCGGGAACGGGCCTGCCAGATGAAAGACGCGACATCATAATAGATAGGGCCTCTGCGTCCTCCCTGGAAATCAATGAAGTAAGGCTCACCATCTTTCATCATAACATTCCTGGCCTGAAAATCCCTGTACATGAACGTGTTGCCCATGTCCTGCATCAGATCAGTCTTCAACCTCTCGAAGTCATCCTGCAGCTTCACTTCATTGAATTCCAAACCGGTAGCCTTCAAGAAACAATACTTGAAATAGTTCAGATCAAAGAGGATCATCCTCTCATTGAACTCCGGCTCAGGATAGCAGACAGACCAGTCCAGACCCTCAGCGCCTTTGAACTGAAGTTTAGGAAGCATCTCCATCGCGCGGCACAGAAGACGGCTCTCATAGGAACTGTATTCACCGCTCTCACGCCCCTGAGTGACAACCTTGTAGAGCTGGTCATCACCGAGGTCTTCCTGAATATATCTCATTCCGTCCTCGCTGACAGCCAAGACTTTCGGCACTTTGATGCCTTTGCCAAGGAAATGCGCGCTGAGGCTGACGAAAGCGTTGTTCTCCTCAAGGCTCGTCCCTATGACACCTATAATGGAGATATTTCCGCCTTTTAGACGGAAATATCTCCTATTGCTTCCGGAGGAGTTCAATTCCTCCGTGTCACTGACCTTCTGACCTGTATAACTTTCAAATAAGTTCCTGAGCTTGTCCATTAATGTCTGATTTGTTAATAGAGACTGTTGTAGGAAGCAGTTCTGTTTGAGTAATAATTGTATTGGTCGGCCAATTTGCCGTACATCTGTCCGAGAACCTCAAGGTAAGGCTTGCCCTCAACTAGAGTCAGGCGATAGACAGTGTCATCAACCTTATAGAAATCCATCCCGTCCATCGTGATCGTGTCGTAGTCATCCGGAAGATCCTCGACCAGGGCTCCTGAAGGAGGAACAATGACCTCGTACTGGCCGTTGGAGTTGACGATGTAGAAGACTCCGTCCTGATAGTAGTACGGTTGGTTGGCGTAGGCGTAACTCTGGACGAGTCCCAGCCTGTCAGCGAGGGAATAAGCATTGTTCGCCCTGGTTGAGTTCAAAGCGAACGCATTGTTCTGCGCGGCGATGGTGGCGTTGTTCTGGGCTATTATCCTGTTCTGCTCATCGATGATCCGGTTGTTGGAGTCAATGGCCCGGTACATCCGATAGGTGTTGTTGTAGTAGGCGAAGCGCACGGAGGCGAACACCAGATCGGAGACGGCCCTGTCGATGCAGATACCGAACGGAGGGCGGCACACAACGAATATATCGCCGTAAGGCCGGTAATAGATGCCGTCGTAGATGCAGTACTCCACACCCCAGTAAGTCATCCTCCTGTAACGAGGCGGCAGGTCGTGAACCCTATAGCCGTAGCAATGATGATCATGAGCCCAGAAATGCCTCGGACGGTCGTATGGCATGAAGTCTCGCTCACGCGGCGGGATTCTGTGGACGTTCCGGTCCTCGCCTATCCTCATGAAATCACTGCGGTTCTCCCTCATCACATCCTTTCCGCCTTGCGCGTTGCGGTCGTAAGATGTCAGGCCGCCTCTGGTGGCGTTGCCGACCCGTTGTGACCGCTCCCTTCTGGTGTCTGAAGCCGAGCCGCGGGCTGAAGTGCTTCTGGTCGAAGAAGATCCGTTTATCCGTCTCGCGACTCTGGCGTCGGAACTTCTCGCCGACGAGGATGATTCCCTGACAGAAGATGATGAACTTCTTGAAGATGACGAGCTTCTCACGGATGAAGAAGATCTATTTGACGAGGAACTCCTTACAGAAGAACCCGAGTTCCGGTTGGTGTCCCTGGATCCGCGTGAAACATCCGTGGAAGAACTCCTGCGGCTGTTGTCCCGAGAGCTCCTCGACACTTCGGAATTATTCCTGCGGTTATTGTCTTGATAGCTTCCGCTGTCATTGCCGCGGGATGATGATCTTGACGAAGATGATGAACTTCTCACGGATGAAGAGGATCTGTCCGAAGACGAGCTCCTCGCCGCTGACGAGCCAGTGTCACGCCTTCTGTTGTTGTCCTGAGAACCGCGTGAGACACTCGTTGAAGAACTCCTGCGGCTGTTGTCCTGAGAACTTCTCGAAACGCTCGAACCACTCCTGCGATTGTTGTCCTGAGAACTTCTCGAAACGCTCGAACCACTCCTGCGATTGTTGTCCTGAGAACTTCTCGACATGGAAGTTCCTGAACTTCTTGTGGATGAAGAACCGGAGCTCCTTGTGGAAGAAGAACTTCTGGAGGAAGATCTGGTCTGAGAGGAAGTGGCGTTGCCCCTCGATCCGGAGGAGCGCCTTTCCTGTGAATATGAATCAACCGGTGATGCAAGCATGGCCAGCGCTACGGCTGACGCAAGTGCGATGTTCAGAATGTTCTTCATCATGATGACTCGGTGTTAAGTGGTTTAATAATATAGCCAATACTTTTTGGAAAGCTTCCTGAACGCCTCGACATCCTTCGACCAATAGCCGGCGATGTCCTCGACCTTCAGACGCTTGCCAAAAGCGGTTCTTACATAATCCGTACCACATACCTTGTCGAACATATTGTTGCGTCCCTTTGAAAGGGCGAACGGATTCTTTTCCGGATAGAGTTCGTTCACGGCCTGCATCACGTAGAACTGGGTCAGCGTGCAGCAAGCGGCCTCATAGTCTGTGTAATGGAACTGGACCCCGTGGATGAGTTTCCCTTGAAGGCTTCCGGAGAATGGTTTGAAATGAATCGTCCTGAAAGCGACCCCAGGAAGGTTGTAGCTGTCCAGCCTGGCCTTCAGCGCGTCAGCGTCAATCCACTCCGCGGCGAACACTTCGAACGGAAGCGTGTAGCCGATACCGATGCTCAGATAGCCCTGGAACTCACCCGCGATTCCTGAAGACGGATAGTTCACAGCGGACTGAGGGTAAGGAATATTCGGGGACGGGAGCACCCAAGGAAGGTTCGTGTCCTGATAGAGCATATTCCTTGTCCACCCTTCCATCGGGATGACGGAAAGCCGGCATTTCAGCGGTGACTCGTTGCCTTTCTCGCCACAGTTCAGACCTTCCTCGTTCAGCAGGATGGCAAGCTCGCCGACAGTGAGGCCATAGATGTAAGGGATTTTGAACTCACTGACGAAGGAGTGGAAGCCAGGCTCCACAAGACAGCCCTCGATCTTGTTGCCGCCCAATGGGTTGGGTCTGTCGAGAACCATCACTTCGATGTCGTTCTCGGCGCATGCGCGCATCACCAGGCCGAGGGTGCTTATGAAAGTGTAGGAACGGCTGCCGATGTCCTGGATGTCATAGACCACGATGTCAAGACCCTCCAGCATCTTCTTGCTTGGCTTGCGGTTGGAACCATAGATGGAATAGACAGGTATCCCCGTCTTGGGATCTTTGAAATCCTCAACGTGCGATCCGGCGTAGGCATCACCGCGGACCCCGTGCTCCGGAGCGAACAACGCCTTGAGATTGACCCCGGGAGCCTCGTGAAGAATGTCTATTGTGGAGCGGAGGTTGCGATCAATGCCGCTCGGATTGGTGACAAGACCGACATTCTTGCCGACAAGTCCCTCAAATCCGCGTCCTTCCAAAACTTCTATCCCGGTTCTAACGATCGACTTCCCAGCGCCGGAGGCTGTCAATGTCAAAGCCACGGCGGAAATGATTAGGACTGATATTCTTTTGGCTGCGTTCATATATTCATTGATTATTTTTTGCCATATTCAGGATCGATCCTGCGGTCAGCAAGGAATGTGACGACGACGGTCGCTATACAGCAGACGATGACCATCCAGAAGAAGCCTTTGTAGCCGAGAGACTCTTGAAGGAAACCGGCGAACATTCCCGGAATCATCATGCTGAGAGCCATGAAGCAAGTGCAGAACGCATAGTGCGAGGTCTTGAACTCGCCTTCCGAGAAGTACATCATATAGAGCATGTAGGCGGTGAATCCGAAACCGTAGCCGAACTGCTCAATGGCTATGCAAGTACAAATTGTGGCGAAACTTACAGGCTGCACCACAGCGAGATAGACAAATGAAAGACAAGGCAGCGTCATAAAGGCGGCCATTATCCAGATAGACTTCTTCAGACCCACCCGCGAAGCCAGTAGACCGCCGAGAATGCCACCCAGAAGAAGGAATATCACACCGAGGGTGCCGTAGGCGATGCCCACCTCGGCCGTCTGCATCCCAAGTCCGCCGGCCTCTCTGGCCGCGACAAGGAAAGGTGTGCACATCTTGATGAGAAAGGCCTCCGGAAGACGGTAGCAAAGCATGAATATTATCGCGAGCCACACACCCGGTTTCTTGAAGTATGTCGTGACGGTACGTCCGAAACCAGCGAATATCTCGGTGACCTTGTTGCCGGAATCGTCTTGGATATTAGGGATATCTGACTCCGGTTTCGGGATCGCAAACGTGTGATAAAGGGTCAAGGCGGAGAGAAGGATGCCGGACCCACCGATAGTCAGCTGCCATGCCAACGGAATGTTTCCTGTCTTGGTCTCAAGCAATCCTGCCACAGCCACGATCACTCCGTTGCCGAAGACATTTGCGAGCCTGTAGAACGTGCTGCGGACCCCGACAAAGGCAGCCTGACTGCTTTGGCTCTGGGCAAGCATGTAGAATCCGTCTGCGGCTATGTCGTGAGTGGCAGAGGCGAAGGCGGCGAAGACAAACAGGATGAGCGTGAACGTGAACAGGCTCATCGGCGTGCCGCCGGCGGCGATGGATTCCGCTGACGGATGAGGCATCGTTAGAGCCTGGACGACAAAGGCTATGGACATTATGATCTGCATCGTGATGACCCACCATCTCTTTGTCTTGATTATGTCCACAAACGGACTCCAGAGGAACTTCAGTGTCCACGGAAGGTAAAGCAGAGATGTGAACAATGCCATCTGACCGTTCGGAACGCCCATCTTGGCGAACATAAGGACCGAGACATTGTTGACAAGGAAATATGGAATGCCCTCAACGAAATAGAGGGTCGGGATCCACATCCAAGGGTTACGTTTAGTGAAATTACTCATTATGTGCCGGTTTGATTATCTTCTTTCCAATTTGCTGCCCGGGTAGTAGTGCGGCAGGATCTGATCGAACGTGTAGCCTTTGGCGGCCATCACGGCGGCGCCGATCTGGCAGAGGCCGACTCCGTGCCCCCAACCGGCTCCGTGAAGGACCAGCCTGTCACCGATCCATTTTATATCAAAGGCCGAACTTTTGAGATGGGACTCCGACAGCCAGCGGCGGATGATGAGTTCCTTGCCGATGACCATCGTCCTCTTGTCGCCTACAACCTTGAGCCTTTTCAGTCTGCCGGAAGGGCCTCTCTCAATCGGAACAAGGTCACGGATGGCGCCGAAATCCATTCCGGAGCGTTTGCGGACAAGATCGGACACCTCCGATCTGGAATATTCAGTGGTCCATCTGTAGAAGTCCTTCGTCTCCAGATCGTAGTCATTAAGCACCTGGG
The DNA here is from genome assembly GCA_934725285.1 of uncultured Bacteroidales bacterium. GTDB lineage: Bacteria > Bacteroidota > Bacteroidia > Bacteroidales > UBA932 > Cryptobacteroides. Next base: position 43,900 of record CAKVBK010000002.1, read on the forward strand.
AGAGAATAGTTTCGTCATTTGTGTCGCAGAACACATCGCCGTCTTCTTTCCAGTCAGGAGTGTCCGGAAGCGGTTGGAGATACGGGTAATCCTTGTCCTCCCAACAGGTACTGAATATTTCCATACGGCCTCCGCAGCATTTTGAGAAACGCGCGTCACAGATCTCGCCTTCAGATGTAAGCACAAGCCCCCACGTCTGGTCTATGGCCTTGCGGACGGTGTCGCCTACTGCCATCGTGAGACCTTGGTAACGCTGGCAGTGATCATCGGCGCAGACATCGAAAAGAGTGTGGTCATCGTGGTCGAACCATTTGATGCACTCATCATCCCCGGCCGCCAAGCCAACACTTTCAGTCACGTGTGTGTCGCGTTCAGTCACAGAGAATGCCGAAATGCCATCGCGCACATCCGCCGGTTCTGTGGCTGACTTCTTTCGGTGCTCCACCTGAGCCATGACCCATGAGCGCGAAATGACTGCGTGCGCCTTGAGGAACTCCAGTCCGGCGGAAGCCTTCATCTCCGAAGATATCACGCTCAGTAGATAGTCTTCGACCCCGACGATGTTGACGGCGGTGATCTTGTCCCCATCCACGATGAACTTAAGGGTCCCGGCGAACTTCTGGGTAACCTTGCGCTCCCAATGGAAATCCACCCCGATCGTCACCCCGAAAAGGATGAACGACGGCTCAGCGAACATTGTGGCCTCAGTCTGAGCCTCAAAGACCAGTTCATCGAAAAGCGCCCCGTTATAAGAGATGCGCCCTGCCGAATATTCAACTTTCTGTCGTCCCGCCCCATCGGATATGATCTCGAACTCGATCTCATGGCCGGACATTATCCCGACCTCCAGCTTGCGCTGGGTTCTGGTCAGTCTCCAGATGATGTCCTTCTCAGTCTCATCGCTGACAGTTATCTCACGAACCACAGACGTAAGGAGTTCAGAGTCAAGCTTATCATAATCCTCACATTTCGGAGCCACAAACACCCCTCCAAGATCGGCGCACCCGGGACTCATCGCAAGATGATCCGCCCCGGTGGAACAATAGTTGTGCGGGCGATGCTTCTCCCTGAATATCACTATGGAACGGTACACTCCGTCATGAGTCCACGCGAACAGATTGAGTTTCGGTTCGTCAGAATCCTCAGGCATCGGAGCACAGTCCAACAAACGGTAGAATAGCTTCGCCACAGACTTGGCCGTGTCGCCGGCAAGGACAAAGATCCCGTTGGCATATTCATTAAGATGGAACAGTCTGGCTTCCTTGACATTGGTGAGGAACTCCAGTTCTTTGCCTTCGCCGGCGGCAAGGAGCGCGTCCACTCTGTTTTGTAGCGGCATCATCCCTTGCGGGCAGGCCTGAAAATGCATGTGGTCCGGCGCTGACGCCCCGCTTACCGGACCATTGTAGAATCCGAGATATTCATTGTGCTCACTGACAAAGTCAAGCAGGTCTTGATAGCGATGCCAGATGGATTGCCGTGTGTGTTCGAAACTTGAGATCACGAGATGCGACGGGAAGATCGGGTACGGGTTCAGCGTGACACGGTACTTCCTTCCTTTGCGTCCCTCGAACTCAATGTGTGTCTGTCGCGCCGGACGGTTCTCCGGACATAGAAAGCAAGGTCTCTCGCTGAGTGACTTGGGATCCAACGCCGCCTCGGAAGAGATTTTGCGGCAAGGGTTGTGCTGGACAATGACCTCCAGGCCGCCAATGGTCAGCCGTTTGGTCTCCACCTTCTTGAGATCACGATAGTTCTCGGCGGCAAGCGGCCAGACCGACAACTGGTCCTTTATGAATTTGTCAATGTTATTGTCCATCAGAGCAAAGCCAGTAATGTGTCTTTTATAGATTTAAATTCCTGTTCAAAATTCGGGGTGAACAGCCCCATGCCCATGTTAGCCTCCAACTCGGAAACACTCCAGTAGCGTCCCTCTGTAACCTCGTCATTGTCAGGCTTCAAAATAAAATTTCCGACAGCCGCGAAAACATTGACAAGTTCCCTCTCACGCACCGATTCCCAGATGTAAGATTTCAGGAATATCGGATTGAAGTCCCTGAATCCCAGCTCCTCCGACGCCTCACGGTAAAGGGCCTCCTCAAGCGTCTCTCCGTAATCCACATGACCACCCACAGCCGTGTCCCAACGTCCAGGAAGAAGATCCTTCTTCATCGAACGTTTCTGAACATACAGACATCCATCACGGTTGATGATGTGAAGATGGACCACCGGATGCATCAACTTCGTGCCGCTGTGCACAGACTGCCTTGTGGCCTGGCCGATGACGAGGCCGTTCTTCTCCACGACAGGAACCATCTCCCCTGTCGGGCGTGGACGGTCACCGGGGTTGTCCGCAGAGGGCAGAGGCATAAGGGGCGCGGGAGACGCCGGATAAATCAGGTCAAACATATTGTCACGCTATCGCCAAAAGAATCAGCAGCTGGGCCACCAGCACCCTCATGAACATGGACAGAGGATAGACTGTGGCATAGTTCACTGAAGGATAGTCCGTACCGTAAGCCCCCTGGGTGAATGCCAGGACAGCCGGATCGGTGGTGCCTCCTGAGATCAGACCGCAGATCTGGTAGAAGTTCAGCTTGCAGACATATCTCGCGGCAAGACCGATAGTGCAGACAGGGATGAATGTGATCAGAGCCCCATAGAGAATCCACCAATAACCTCCGTTCAGAATGGAACTTACGAAGTTCTGTCCGGCTCCGAGACCGACGGCGGCCATGAAGAAGGATATTCCCATCTCCCTGACCATCAGGTTCGCGCTCTGGGTCGTGTAGGTCGTGATCTTCCACTTAGGGCCGAAATAACCAAGAAGGATCGCTATTATGAGCGGACCTCCGGCTAGACCGAGTTTGATCGGCTGAGGAATGCCTGGAATGGCGATCGGAATGGACCCGAATATGACTCCTATGGCTATTCCGAAGAAGATCGGGATAAGATTCGGGCGGTTGAGCGTGGATGTCTGGTTGCCCACAAGGTTGGCGACCTCCTCTATTCCAAGCTCCGGACCGACTACCCTAAGCACGTCTCCCATCTGAAGAATGAGGTTCGGCCTGGCGACAAGGCCCACACCAGACCTTATGACACGGGTGACGCTGACTCCGTAATTGGCCCTGATGTTCAGATTCCGCAGCGTGACTCCTGTCAATGAGGACTTGGTGACGGTGATCTTCCTGTTGACCATCTTTGTGTCGAGCTGCTCCCAATCCTGAAGATGCATCGGAACTTCCTCTCCGAAAGTTATCCTGACTGAATCCACATTTTTCTGAGACGTGACAATCAATAGTTTGTCACCTTTCTGCAGGACAGTATCCGATCCCGGAATGGACATCAGTCCGTCCCTCAGGATTCTGGAGATCACAATCGAATTATCCAGATCCCTTGTGGCCTCCTTGATGGTAAGTCCGAAAATAGCCGGATTCTCAACCTCGCAATGCATCCGCCTCGCCACATCCTCGCTGTTGTCCGCGTTGTCAAGCTCGGCCTTTTCCTTCTCTAGGTCAACCTTGAAGATGGCCTTGAAGAACATGATCAGACCGATCACAAGGAGAACACCAAGGGGATATGCGACAGCGTAAGCGGACGCAAGCCCGGAAGTGGCTGAGGCGACATCAGACGCAAGGTAGTTCTCAGCGCGCATGGAATCCGCCATCGTCTGCTGCGCGGCTCCGAGTCCCGGGGTGTTGGTCACGGCTCCGGACATCACTCCGACCATGGTCTTGAGGTCCTCTCCTGTGATGAAATGAATCGCCACAGTCACACCTACGGCAAGAAGCACCAGCGCGACAGCGAGCAAATTCAGCTGCATGCCGCCTTTCTTGAACGAATGAAAAAATCCAGGGCCGACCTGAAGTCCGATCGAGAACACGAACAGGATCAAACCGAAATCCTTCATGAAACTGAGCACCGTGGCGTCAACCCTGAGCCCGAAATGGCTCAGAAGGATGGCGACGAACAAGATCCACGTCGAGCCGATGGAAATGCCTTTGATCTTGAATTTGCCAAGATACAGTCCTATCGCGATCACTACCGCGAAAACCAGAATGGAATGGGCGATACCCGCCCCAAGAAACAAATCTCGCATACCAATCTAAATCTATACGCTTAAAAATCTATCCGCGCGCAAAAGCACGGTCTGTCTTCAATCCTACCTTCTATGTAATATGTCTTTCGCCCGTCTCTTTCCTCGCTGCTTCTGAATATACTCACGACTTCCTCAGGCTTTGTCTCCTTGATGAAGTTGATGCTGATGCTCTTCACCGGATTGCCGGCGACCTCCTTGTAGTCAATGCTGTCCATAGCCCAGACCACATAGCGGGCGTTGTTCGTGTGCCCCAGCACATCGATGTCCGAATATTCCGCCTTGTGGAAACCGACTTCCTCCGCAAGGATATTCTTTGGCATCGCGACTTTTCCGCAAGGAGTCCGAATCGCATTGTCAGGGCATTGTGTGGTAGCCGGAACCATGTTCAGAACCTCATCGCTGCGGACCAGCCTTCTGGTCTCGACATTCATCACTATCCACGAGGAGGTACAGAGCACCAATGCCTTGGATTTGTCCGCGAAGTCGGTGTCCCCTTGCCTTCTAAGTTCGAAATCACGGAGAAAAAACAGGCCGTCCTGACCTTTGTGCCAAGTGTAAAGGGTTGTCTCGTCCGTCCATTTAGGTGGATTCTGAAAATCCATCCGCATCCTTGACAGCACCCAAGCCGTATGATGCCTCTGGAGGTCGTCATAGCCGAAATGAAGGGCTTGAGCCGCCAGATACGCCATTTCCTGGGCGTGATCCATGAACGCGGCCGGCTTCAAGCGGAACGAGGCGTCTGTGTCGTAGCACGGAATCGTTATGTCAGTACTGAATCTGTTGTCTGAGACTTTGATCTTTTCCATAGTCCTAATGATTTATAATCCTCAGTTCCTCCGGAGTGTAAAGGATTGAATCAATGAAATCCGGAGCGATGTGGGCAAGAAGCATGAATATTCCGAGTGCCAACAACGCCACTCCCACCAGACTTGTGGCCACAATCGCAGCCACCTTCCAACCACGCTTTTTCCGCAAAGGCTGGTCCTCCGTCTCTGCTTCTTCCTCCGTCTGCAACACCACATTCTCTTTCTCCGCCGGTGCATTTTCGTTCAGTTCCGGGCTTGCTTTTTCCGGACACGAAGCCTTGCCTTCAGGTCGCTGAGGCTGTCGAAGCGACTCTGAATCCGTATTAATCTCTATCAGATCGGTTCCTTCGGCAGGTTTCGCAACCGATTCTTCCACGGATTCCAAATTCCCTCCAGCGACAGGCATTCCAGGCTCATGGACACTTTCTCCGGCCACTCCGGCAGGTTCTGTGACCGATGCCACCGGCTCAATCAGTTCCTTAAGGGCTGTAACACTCTGAGCCACCTCTTCCGGAGTCTCTTCGTGAGTCTTCAGCGAAACCGGCTCAAGGCCGACTCCATAAGGATAAATGTCCAGATCCTCGTCAGCGATGAAGAAAAAAGTGTTCTCTTTTGTCGCCCTCAGCCGTCCCAGTCCAGGGAACACTACCATCTTTTTAGTCTGAAGCGCCGTCCTCAACCCGGAAATAAACTCATCCAATATTCTTTGTGAAGTCTCGACATCTGTGCCGTTGGCCGTGGCATAGAACTCCGCCAGCATCGAGTCATTCTCCGACCCACGCTGCCTGAAAGACAGTTTCCGGTAAGGAGGATTGATGGTGTACCCTTTGTCAGAAAATGTCGAAGGCATCACCTCGGAGACGAAAGTCCCCAAGCCTGGCAATGTAACCTCATCATTGTCAAGGATAAGCCCCTTGAGCATCTCTGAAAACAAGTCTATGTCCATTTTCCTCCTCCGAGAAATTTACACAAAGGTACACAAAAAAAAC
>CAKVBK010000003.1 GCA_934725285.1 uncultured Bacteroidales bacterium
ACCTTTGAAAAAGTCTCTGCCGGGAAATATGTCCTTAAGGCCGAACTCCTTGGCTATAAGACTCTTGCCAAGGATATTGAAGTGAAGGGAAAATTGGATCTCGGTGTCCTTAAGATGGACCCTGACAAGCAGGTTCTGGATGCCGCAAGTGTTTCCGCTACCGGCAATCCGATCGTGATCAAGAAAGACACCATTGAATATAACGCCTCGTCATTCAAGACGACCGAGAACGATGTCCTTGAAGATTTGCTGAAGAAACTACCTGGCGTGGAGGTCTCCGAGGACGGAACCGTCACTGCGAACGGTCAGACAATCAGTAAGATAACAATCGACGGCAAGACATTCTTCCTGGATGACCCGCAACTCGCGTCCAAGAATATCCCCGCGAAGATCATCGACAAGGTGAAAGTTGTGGAAAAGAAGTCCGAGCAGGCTCAGTTCACAGGCATAGACGACGGCAACGACGAGACTGTGATTGACCTTTCCATCCAGAAAGGAATGATGAACGGCCTTTTCGGTAACGTTATGGCCGGGGCGGGGCACGATGTCCGCAAGCAAGTCTCTGGTTCTGAGCTTTCTTCCGGAAACGGTGATTGGCGTTATCAAGGAGCCGGTTTCTTGGGACGATTCACGGACAAGAACCAGATCAGTGTCATACTCAACGGTAACAACACCAACAACCGTGGATTCAATGATCTTTCCGGCAGTATGATGCAGGGAATGCGCGGCGGTGGCGGCGGAATGGGCCGTGGCAGCCGCGGCTGGGGACCCGGTAACGGAATCACTACATCCTGGATGGGCGGTCTGAATGGCAACACCAGCCTATTTGACGGAAAGATGGATCTTGGCGGCAACTACCTCTACAACAACAACGAGACTTACGTTGAGGAGGAGAGCAGGAGAATCACCTACCTCGATGACCACAACCTCATCTATAACAACAAGGGCTCCAACACAACCAATTCCGACGGGCATCGTTTCGGTGTACGTTTAGAGCATAAGTTTTCGGAGAACACCTCGATTCTGTTCCAGCCGCAGGTAAGTTTCGGTAACGGTGATTTCAATGAGGTCTCGGACTTTTCCACATTGACGGAGAAAGGTGGTGTGTCGTCCAAGACCAACGATGGTTTTACAAGCAACACCGGATCGAACAACAACTGGAGGACAAACGGTTTCTTCCTCTTCCGCCAGAGGCTCGGCAAGGCCGGCAGAACCCTTTCTTTCAACGCCCGCTACAATTTCAGCGGCAACGAGACCGATGGCTTCAACCAGTCAAGGACAACGACTTACGATGAGTTTGGAGTCGCTGATTCCGACTCCGTCATCAACCAGCGTTACAACCAGAACCAGGACACGAAGTCTTTGAGCGGCCGTCTGACCTACACGGAGCCTCTTGGTAAAGGTTTCTTCGTCGAGGCCAATTACGAGGCATCCTGGAACAGGACATCCTCCACAAAGAATACGTTCGACAGTGGTGTCGTTTCGGATTTCGGACGTGACAATCTGATTTACAATCCTGTTGATGAAAAGATCAATGAGGTTTATTCCAGCGAGATCATCAATCGTTACATCAACCAGACCATCGGTGCGAACTTCGTTTATCAGAAGGACAAGCTCCGCGCACAGGCCGGCGTGAGCGCCAACCCGACTTACACCCACAATGAGACCAGCGGTTACGACACCTATGACAACCACGTTTTGAACTGGGCTCCTCAGGCAATGCTGTGGTACGACATCGATGACAACACCAATGTCCGTGGTTTCTATTTCGGACGCTCCCAACAGCCGTCCGTCAACCAGTTGATGAAAGTTCCGGACAACACGAACCCTCTGAATGTCTCATTCGGTAATATGTACCTTGAGCCGTACTTCAACCACGATTTCAGAAGCGATTTCCGCCACACCAACAAGAAGACTTTCCTTTCCATCAACGCCGGAATCGATGGCGGCATCGTTAAGAACGCTATTGTCAACGCCCAGTGGTACGGCACGAACGGTGTGCAGTACTCTGTCCCGGTGAATGGTAAGGATTCCTACAACGGCAGTTTCCGTGTGATGCTGAACACCCCGATAGCGAAGTCCAACTTCAGCATATTCAATATGACAAGGGCGAGCTATTCAAGGTCTTCATCCTATGTCAGATCATCTTCAATTGAAATGGACGGATATTATGATGCGGACGATAACTTCGATGCTGAGGCTTTTATGAAAGACTTCCACACATTGGACTTCACCCTGAACAAACTTCAGACTGTCGGTCTGACCGAGCGTCTTCGTATTACCTATCGCAATGACATAGTGGAACTCACCGCCGGCGGCCGCACAAGAATGTCAAAGTCTTGGTACACAATCGCCAACCAGTCCACAAATATGACGTGGAGCAATCAGGTCACGGCTTCGATGAACTGGACCGTTCCGGGAGGATTCGGAATCGTCGCCGATGGCAACTATAACTGGTACAACGGCTACACGACCGACCAGGGAACCCAGCTGATTCTGAACGCCAAGATCACCAAGCTCCTGTTCAAGGACAAGTTCACCCTTGCCCTGAACGCCTACGACATCCTCGACCAGGCCAAGAACCTCTCGATCTCCGACTCCTCGAACTACCACACCGAGACCCTGAACAACACCCTCGGACGCTACATAGTGGTTTCCCTGACCTACCGCTTCGGCAACTTCGGCGGCAAGAACGGTCGTCGTATGGGGCCGGGAGGCATGGGCCGCGGCCCGATGGGTCCTCCACCACCAAGGATGTAGTTTTCTGAATATAATAGTATGGCCAAAACAGAGACTATGGCGAATTTTGATCCACCGAGCAAAATTCACCATAGTCTTTTTTTGACCTTGACCACATTATCCCGCAGGTCTCTGAACCTGTCTAAGTGACCGTGCATTATGACGTGCCCGGAATGTTTGGAAATGTAGTCTATTCCAACATTGAAATTCAGAATTTCGGTAATGAGCGAAGTTTGGCTTTCCCTTTTTCTGGCCCGTCCATGCAAATATGAAAGTAATCAGTCCTCCCAAGAAACCGTCCGGGACTCGTCAGGATTGACTGTGATGTGCACCCGTAACGTCTCCTCCGGAAGAATCTCCTCAATGTTCTCCGGCCACTCCATGACGCAGAGGCATCCGCTGTCGATGTAGTCGTAGAATCCGATGTCAAGAGCCTCCGCCGTCTTGGTGATCCTGTAGAAATCAAAGTGATACATCGGTTCCCCGGAACCGGTGCGATATTCGTTCACGATAGCGAACGTCGGAGAGCTGACGGCATCCTCCCGCACTCCGAGCCTCCGGCAGACAGCCGTGGTGAATGTCGTCTTTCCCGCACCCATCGGAGCGTAGAACGCAATGATATTATGCCCTTCTGTCTGTGACAGGAACTCGCCCGCGGCTCTGTCGATGTCACGCAGGTCTTTTATGATGATCTCGTGTCTCATATCAAATGAATTTATGGCCTCAGCCAACTCTCAGGATTCTGAGGCGTGCGCCCTGACCAGATCTGGAAATGCAGCTGGGTCTCTCCGCCGATGGTGTCCACTGTCCCGATAGCCTGCCCCGTCTTAACCTTGTCTCCGGCCTTGACGCTGACAGTCCCCAGCTTGCAGTAGAACGAGAAATAGTTGCCGTGCTGCACCAGCACGCACTTGTTGTAACCCGGCATGACCACAATCTGCTTCACGACACCGTCAAACACAGCCTTGATCTCCGTCCCGGCCGGAAGCGCGATTGTCACTCCATTGTTGAACGGAAGCTTGAGATTTGTGTAGACCGGATGGAAACGCTGGCCGAAATGATCCACGACCGGACCGTCCGCCGGCCACGGAAGCTTACCCTTGTTCGCCTCGAATTTCTTGGCCAAGGTATAGTCGATCGGCTTGCGCGTCACCGTCTTCGATCCTCCCTTCCCGGACTTGCCTGCAGAACCTTCGGTGGCGGCGCGTATGATCCGTTCGATCTCTCTGTTGAGCGCCTCCACCTCACGCTGCTTTCTGGAAAGGTCTGACTGGTATTTCCTCTTGTTTTTCTTAAGTTGGCTAACCAGGCTTCTTGCTTCCTCCTCCTCCGCTTTGAGCTTGTTCATCTCAGAAACCCTTTGGGCTCTGACAGCCTCGGCACCGCGCTTCATGGCCGTAAGTTCAGCGTTTTCCTTCTCAAGTTCCTTACGTATGTCGATGATCTTCGTTGCCTGTACGTTCATCTGCCTGGACAGATCCCGCAGGTAACCGTATCTCCTGAAAGCCTGTCCGATGTTGTCGCTGGCCAGAATGTACATATACCAGACTTTCGGGCTTCGGTTGATGTAGGCTCCACGCACAAGTCTGGCATAGTGTGCGGACAATGTGTCCAGCCTCGCCTTGATGATCATGATTTCGCTCTCCTTTCTTGCGATCGAGTCTGAATATTCTGAAATCTCCCTGTCGCTTTCGTCAATGAGCCGTTTTCGGGAGTCAACCTTCCCGCTGATGAGAGTGAGTCGGTTCATCGCATTGGCACTCTTGGTTGAATTTGCTCTGATCTGCTCGTCCAGAATGGCTATCTCCTTTTGAAGCCGTGCCCTGCGCGCCTCCTGTGCCCGAGTGTTTTGGGAATATGCCGGAATATGCCACGCCATGGCGGCGATGACAGATAGGATGAGTATTCCGGTCCGTCTTCCCATTATTCCTTTCCCTCCGCTTTTCTGTTTTCCGCCAGAGTCCTGTAAACCTTGGCGAGGTCGGTCTCCCCGAGAGCTTCCAGAACAACGGCGTAATGCTCCAGACTTGTCACACTCTCTTTCGCGCCGTAGAGCATCGCATGCTTGAACTGCGTCTTGGCCTCCTGATCCCTTCCCAAAAGGTGAAGGATCCATCCGTATGTGTCCAGATATGTCGGGTTGTCAGGCTCTTTCTCGATGGTCTTCTTGCTCATCGCGCATGCTTTCTTCAGTTTGCTGCCCCTGAGCGCGAGATAGTAGGCGTAATTGTTCAGTGCCGGTGCATAGTCCGGGTTGATTTTCAGTACTTTAGCGTAGATCTTGAACGCTTCTTTCTCGTTTCCTAGCTCGTGGTACATGTCCCCGATGGAGGACATGGCCGGAATTGTCACCGAGGTGTCTCCTTGGGCTATCTCGATGATTCTCTTGTTGTTTTCAATGATCCCATGCCAATCCTTCCTGTTGTAGCATGAGACATTTTTCATGTCCAGGAATGAGGTCTCCTTCGGAAATCTCACCAAAGCGCTGTCGCAAGCCGCATCCAAGGCATCCCAGTCTTTCTGAAGCCCGAGAAGCTGAACGTATGCACCAGTGGCCCCGAGGCTTTGGGGGTACAAGGTCATGTTCTTGTGCAGCAATTCCTTGGCCTTGTCAACTCTCTCCGTTGAGTACCAGTATAACCCGGCTGCGGTGAGCGCCGAGCTGTCAGACGGGTGACACTGCACCAGATTCTCGTACAAAGTGTCGATCTGCGGCTTGACATTCTGGAGGAATCTCGGGTCGGAACGCCTTACCAGCATGTCCAGATATTGCGTTTTGGTCTGGATGTCGGTCTCCTCATCGGAGATGAACCGGTTCACGGTCTTGAAAAAATCCGGAAAGTTCCTGCGGATGCGGTACACCTCTGACTCGCCGAGCAGGGCCGGCATATAACCGCTTTGCAAGTCCAAGGCCTCATGGTAATAGGCTAGGGCCACCGTGTCTTTATATTCAGCCATCGAATGGTCGCCCAGTTTGGTAAGGACGTAAGGGGAGGAAAATTCCTTGTTGTAGTCCTCCAAGGTCTTCAGCGCCTCCTCCGGCTTGTTCTGACGGAGAAGAATGTCGTACCTTGTGGCTGTCACGTTCTCGCTCTTTCCGAACACATTCTCGATCTGGTCCATAGCCGACAGAGCCTTGTCATACTGATTCTGCTTGAGGTAGAGATTGACCAGCGTGAAATAAATGTCGTTCTTTTTCGGGAAATCTTTCAGCAGTTCCTCGTAGGTCGCGACAGTCAGGTCGTCCTCTCCCGCCAATGAATATGTCCGAGCGAGCCTTTCCTTGTACCAGAAATTGGACGGATCCATCTCGGAGGCCTTTTTGAAATCAGCCTTGGCTCCGTTCACGTCGTTGAGATAAAGCCGGCACATTCCAAGGTAATAGAACGCGGCATCGTTGTCTGGTGCTGTTTCCGTTAGCCTCTCCAACTTGTTTCTCGCTTCCTCATACTGTTTGTTGTCCAAAGCCGCGACAGCGTCAATCAATTCACTGTCAGCCGTCTTCGAGATCTTGTAGTCCTGGGGGTGTCTTATCTTGTTCTCTTGTGAATATCCCAGCCAGGACGCCACAAGCATCCCGGCCAGAATCACCGTTATCAGCCTTTTTCCGTTCATATTCTTATATCAGGGCTTCATTTAACCGTCAAAAACAAACTCGCCTCTTCTTTGCAAAATCTGTGGCAGATTGATCTTTGCCGTTTAACATCTTACAAAAATAGCATTTTTATAAGAATATACCGATACGAATTTTATGCCGTTTGGCCAGAGATCATGCGGTCGTTTATCATGCCGAAGCATCGAAGAGACCGGAAGGGAAACAAAAACAGGCCCGGATTCCGGACCTGTCATATTCAAAGCCTCTGAAAGACTATAGGTTGGCGTTGTCTTCTTTCCAGTCAGCGACAGGAGGTACAATGCCGAGTGCGATGATCTCCTCACGCATATTGCAAAGGTGCTCGTAAGACTTGCGGAGGTCGGCCATTTCGGCTTCGGTTCCCTGAGGCTCCGTGAAGTGTACACCGGTCGCGTCGATGGTCGTAGGCATCGCCATCATCACGTTCTTGAAGCCGCACTTGTCGCAGTTGACGTAGCAGCCGGCAGGCCATGTGAACGGAGTGCCGCCCATCGCACCTTCGATCATCTTCACAGCCTGGTAGGCAGGGCTCTGGAATGAAGAGCGTCCGCGGAGCTTGATGATGTTCGAGCCGCCTTGGATTGTGTCGTGCTTGATCTGCGCCCAGCGCTCCTCGGAGATGTTGAACTCGGAGAGAGGCTTTCCGTCAACCTTGGCGTTTGAAGCGAACACTGCCATCTGCTCGCCGTGGCCACCGTAGGTGTAGCAGTCGGTAACCTTGGACTGCTGCACACCGCACTCCTTAGCGATCTGCTCCTGAAGACGTGTGGAGTCAAGAGCGGCGAGGGAAGTGAGCTGGTTTGGCTTGAGGCCTGAGTGGATGAGGGCTGTGAGCGCGGTCACATCGGCAGGGTTGAAGATAACAACAACGTGTTTTACATCAGGGCAATACTCTTTGATGTAGTCACCGAACTGAGCGGCGATCTGGCAGTTGCCCTTGAGGAGATCCTCACGGGTCATGCCTTCCTTGCGTGGAGCTCCACCTGAAGAGATGATGAACTTGGCTCCTGTGAAAGCCTCCTTAGGATCGGTTGTCCAGCTTACGTTGGCTCCAGGGAACGCGCAGTGGCACATTTCCTCGGCCACACCGTGAACAGCCGGTTCGATGATGTCGTAAAGGCAGACATTAGGAGTAAGACCGAGCATAAGGGCGGTCTGAGCCATGTTTGAGCCGATAGCACCGCCGGCACCGACGATGAGCAGCTTCTCGTTTGTCAAAAATCCCATGATTGAAAAATTTTATGTTAAAATCCTATAACTGTCAAAAGTGTTACAAAGATAACAATTTCCGTTGTATTTTCTTTCTAAATCAAAAAATCATTATATTTGCAAAGGTAACAGAAAAAAGAATATTAACGCATTATATGGAACCTCCCAGTTCTATTCTGACAGACGGCAAATCTAAGGCGGACCCCCGATCGGAGGACCCGCTGTCGTGCAGCTTTGTTGATAATCAATCGTCATTGTTCCCCGCACCATACGGCGCCGGGTTCTTGTCGCATGTATTTCTGAATTCATAAACCCTATGGCATTATATCTAAAAAAAGAATTGGAAGAATCCAGATCCCTGATCGGGGTCTGGCAGATAACCGAAACGGAAGAAAAGCTCCGGGAGCTGGCCTCTGTCCCGACCGATGAGATGGAGGAAATCTCGTTTATCAGCAATGAGTCTCTCCGCAAGCAGAGACTTGCGGTGAGGGCGCTTCTATGCGAGTTGTTCGGCGAGAAGGTTTACCTCAGCCATCATGACAACGGAAAGCCGTATCTGGAGAACAGTGTCACCAACATAAGCATCACGCACACAGATAAATATGTCGCTGTCATCCTGAATGACAACGAGGACGTGGGAATCGACATCGAGTCCCTGTCACGCGATTTCTCCGCCGTCGAGCGCAAGGCACTCTCCGAGGACGAGCTTGAGGATCTTGACGATGACAAGAGGAACGAGCAGCTGGCGATCTACTGGTGTGCCAAGGAAGCCATATTCAAAAGACTTTCCGCCTACAGGGTGAATTTCGCCGAGCAGATCGAGGTGGAGCGTTTCCGCCCGAAAGGGGAGGGCGAGCTTGACGCGACCTTCATCCATAAGGACGGCTATGAGGAGGAGTTTGAGCTTGAATATATCACCTTTGACAACCACGTGCTTGTCTGGGTGGTCGGATAGTATCATTTAACCGTATTAACCTATCAGCATCATGTCAACGACAGTTTTGGTGGTAATCGCCATTTTGGCGGTCATATTCCTTTACATCTTCTTCACCCAGCGCAATTTTGTCAGCCTTGAGGAGAAGATGAAGAACGCTTTCAGCCAGATCAACGTGCAGATGAAGTCCAGATGGGACGCCGTGACGAATCTGGTCGAGATGACAAAGCAATACACAAAGTACGAGCACGACACTCTTGTGGACGTGATTTCCAAGCGTAACGCCAACGTCTCAAGTCCGGCCGGGCTTGCAGAGAGTGAGGCTTCTCTCCGTTCAGTTGTCGGCCGCCTGAATGTTGTGGCTGAGCAATATCCGCAGTTGGGAGCCAACACGGTGTTTGTCAAGACCATGGGCGACATCAAGGACTATGAGGAGAAAGTCCGCCTAAGCAGGATGGTCTACAATGACTGTGTGACCAGAATGAATATGATGGTCCGCCAGTGGCCTTCTTCGATGGTTGCCTCCATGCTGCATTTCACGATTCACGAGCTTCTGCCGGAGGAACAGTCTGTCGTCAAAGCCCCTTCCGTCTCGGACATATTCAACAAGTAAGGATATGAGAAGGCTTCAGGCATTTTTCCTGGCCGTCATCCTGTCGCTCACCGCTGTCCCGCTCTGCGCAGGCAGCGATGTTGACTCGTTGAGGATCAATGTGGAGCTGCGGGACGACGGGGCTGCCGTCGTGACCGAGACATGGCGGATTGACGTTTCCGATGACATTACCGAATGGTATCTTGTCGCCGACAACATGGGCCTGATGACCATCGAGGATCTGAGGGTCAGCGATGAGACCGGCAATGAATATCTGAATGAAGGTGAGTGGGACGTGAACCGCAGCCGTGCCCGCAAGGCCGGCAGGTGCGGGCTTGTCACCAAATCCGACGGCTACGAGATCTGCTGGGGCGTGGGAAGCTCAGGCTGGCATACTTATACCGTGCGTTATCTGCTTACCGGGCTCGTTAAGGGGCACGAGGACATGGACGGGTTCAACCACATGTTCGTGGCTCGTGACCTTGGATCGTCACCTCAATCCATAATACTGACAATCAGAAAGCCTGGCGTGGCTTTCACGGCCGAGAACACCAAGGTCTGGGCGTTCGGCTTCCGTGGAGAGATCAACGTTGAGGACGGTGTCGTGGTTGCCAGAACCACCGAGCCTTTCACCGGAAGAAGCGCATTGATCGCGATGGTTGGTTTCGAGAAAGGACTCTTCCATCCGGCCCTTACAGAGAGTTGTACATTTGACGAAGTTCGACGGACTGCGATGGAGGACAGCGATTACCATGAGCCTGATGAGAAAGGCGACGGTGACTTTTGGCTCGGGCTTTTTGCAGGCTTGTGCATTGTCTTGTCCGTTTTCGTTTCGGTGAAAGTGATTGTCAAGACAATCAAGCGGAAAAGAGAACTGCTTGGAGGCGGGATGAAGGATGTGGCGTGGTTCAGGGACGCTCCGTTGGGAGGGAACCTGAAGAAATCCAGCAATATTCTTCTTGCATTCTCGGGCAACACAATGCAGGAGAGGCAGAACTTGATCGCCGCCTACATAACCAGGCTTTTCTATCGCGGTGCTTTTGAGATCGTCCCTCAGCCGGGAAAATCAAAGCCTTTGATGAAAATCAAGGACCTTGAGATTGACAGTCACGACGATTCCTGTTCAGACACGGGATTGGAGTCGAGGCTGTATTCATTCATCAAAGAGGCCGCCGGGGAGGACGGAATCCTGCAGAAAAGCGAACTTCAGCGTTGGGCCGACCGTCACGGTGAGGACCTTTATGATTGGGGGCAGGATGCCCAAAACGGTGCCACGATCTGGACTATTACGCCGGAGGATGCCAGGCAGGTCTTCGGCCTTCGGCGGTTTCTGAAAGATTTCACTTTGATAAAGGACAGAGGCGTTGTTGAGGTCAAGCTTTGGAATGACTATCTGATCTTCGCTTCTCTGTACGGCTTGGCCGATCAGTTGATGAAGGATTTCCGCAAGGTGTGTCCTGAATATTTCACATTGTCTTCAGCGGCCGAGCTTCTTGATGATGACATGGCCACTTTGGTGATCTGGAACATGATCAACATGACCTCCCGCAACTTCAACACGGCGGCCATGACTTACGGGGCGTCACGTTCCGACTCGGGCTCTTCATGGAGCGGAGGGGGCGGAATGTCCTCATGGGGTGGCGGTGGAGGCTTCTCCGGAGGCGGATCCGGCGGTGGTGGCCGCTGATCTGTGGGCATGCCGGTCCATCCATTACTGAATATGCGGATAAAAGATTGTATACAATGGCTTTGGAGAATATCCAAGAGGATGCGTCTGCTCATTTTGTGCAGGGGCTTGATGGGAATGACGTATGTCGGGGTGTCATTGTTTTTCATCTGGGTGAGCAAATGCCTGATTGATGCCGCGACCGGGCAGTCGGATGATGGTGTGGGAGTTCTGATCATACTTTTGGTCGTGTGTATGATAGCCAGGCTGACGCTTTCCACATTGGGCGCCCGGCTGAGCGGCAAGATGGAAGTGAGGCTCTCCAATGAACTTCGCTCTGACATATTCGCACGTTTGATGGAAAGCCGATGGCGTGGCCGGGAGTCGCTTCATTCAGGAGATGTGCTGAACAGGCTTGTAGAGGATATCCCCAGAATCACAGACATGCTGTGCCGTGGCATCCCCTCCGTTATGGTGACTGTCACCCAGTTGGCAGGAGCGATGATCTTGCTTTACACGCTTGATTCCCGTCTCGCCTGGATAATTCTGTTCATTATGCCGCTGGCTCTTTTGTTCAGTAAGGGCTATGTCTTGAAAATGAGGCGATTGTCAAAAGATATACGGTCTATGGACAGCAAGGTTCAAGGGCACGTTCAGGAGAATCTCCAGAACAGGGTGTTGGTCCGGACCTTGGAGTACACATCGTATAGTACCGACGCCTTGGATTCATTGCAGTCCGATCTTCAGCGCAAGGTCATGGACTACACGGACTTCTCTTTGTTCTCACGTCTGATGGTCCAGCTTGGATTCTCAGCAGGCTATGTCACGGCTTTCCTTTGGGGAATATTCGGGATCCGGGACGGCTCCGTGACTTTCGGCATGATGACCGCTTTTCTGCAGCTTGTGGCCCAGGTGCAGAATCCGATGGTGGAACTCAGCAGGCAGATCCCGGCTTTTGTGCGTGTTCTCACGTCAGTGGAGAGACTTTCTGAATTGTCTGATTTGCCTTTGGAGGAGCAAGGAACCCCGGTCCGTCTGGAGGGTGTGCCAGGTGTCAGGGTCGAACACCTTACATTCTCATATTCAGAGAGTGGACGTAAGGTTCTGGATGACTTTTCTTATGATTTCAAGCCTGGCAGTCTTACAGCCGTCGTCGGAGAGACCGGTGCCGGGAAAAGCACGCTGATGCGGTTGATCCTTGCGCTTGTGGTTCCGGAAATAGGGCGTGTGGTTTTTTACAATGAAAGAAAGGAGGTCATTTCCTCTCCTTTGACACGTTGTAATCTGTCATACGTTCCGCAGGGAAACAGTCTGTTCAGTGGCACCATCAGAGACAATCTGAAGATGGGCGACCCTCATGCCACGGAGGATGCCATACGTTCTGCCCTTCACGCCGCGGTCGCTGATTTCGTTTTTGACATGCCGGACGGGCTTGACACCTTGTGTGGAGAGCAGGGCGCGGGACTTAGTGAAGGACAGGCACAGCGCATAGCGATAGCCCGTGGCTTACTGCGTCCCGGCGGCATCCTGCTTATGGACGAGCCGACATCATCATTGGATGCCGAAACCGAGAAGACACTTTTTGAGCGCCTCGCCGTCTTGGTCAAGGACAAGACCCTTATCATCATCACGCATCGAGAGCGCATTGCCGAACTCTGTAACTCGATCGTGCATATTCATAGAACCGCCTGATGTGCGGAGGCATGTCGGAGACGCAGCCCCGCTTCCGATTTTTGCTTCAATTTTGGTCAGGGTTCCGGCTGTGCCGCTTGGATCAATCGCCACGCCGGCGATTGTGTAGCTTTGACCTTCTGTGACTATAATGGCGAGTTCTTTCCTGTCTTTGTATCCTCTTGCCTGCAAGGCTTCTATTATCGTCGCGTCATTGTATCCGCTCAGATTGTCCTGAAATACACCGACATACCAATGTTCGGCGGCCGGAGAAGGGGTGATGCTGAGGAACAAGGCGGTCTGCCCCGCATAGTCGGGATTCAATGTCCCGGCGTCAACAATCTTGTACTCGATCCTGACGGACACTTCTGAGCCGGTAGGCATCTCCGGGGTGGTGAACTCCACTGTGGTGAGCCCTGTGGTCGGCCCGCCGTCATAGCCGAAAGCGTATGCGACATATCTTGTTTTGGACGCAAGTAATTCAGAGGCATCCACTTCGTGATAGCCTTGCGCCAGATAGGAGGTGATCGATGATCCGGCTTGATCCAGCACCCAGTCGATCAATTCATCCTCGGATTTGAACTGTGAGAATGTCTCGTAGTCCATACAATCTGTAAAGTAGGTCTCGCTATCGTTGGATGGTGTGAACGCTATCTTGGCTCCGTTGAACTTCAGATCGAATATCTCGGTCTTGAATGTCAAAGAGGATTGCTCCGGTTCGACGGTTGAGAAGGCCTTTTTGAATATTCCGGTCGTGCCTGTTCCGGAAGGGTCCAGACCGAATGCGACAATGACATAGTCCCGGCCTCCTTGAAGCCCCTTTGCCGTGCCCTCCACCGCTCCGGTGCTGAGAAAATCCTTGAAGGATTTTGAGTAGCCGGCCATCTGGTAGATTTCCACGGCCCTTCTGATAAGATCCACGTTGGTGGCTATTATTCCGTTGTCTCCACCGTATTTCTCATAGTCAGAGGCTGTGACATAGTCCCAAAAGAACTCGCAGCTGTTGTTGGAAGGACTTACCCTGATGTCGGCGGTGTTTTTTGTGACATTGCTGACATCTATCGAGAACGAGCAATCCACAGGTGCGACCTTGGCGGTGCGGAAAGCCGACCGTATCAGGTCATGACCCGACAGCCTGTCTTCAGAAAATGTGAAGGCGTAGGCAATGTAGTCGGTGTCGCTGAGAAAACCGTTCATGGAAACCGAGCTTTTGCCTTCCTTGATGTAGCCTTTGACAAACTCTTGGTAATCTGTCTCGTAGAGTTCCGCGGCCTCCTTTATGCTCTTTATCTCGTACTTTATCAGTTCCGAGTCGCTTGCCAAGGAGTCGGCGATGTGTTTGGAGACGATGCCAGAGTAATACTTGAGGCCTGTTTTCTGAGGTGATACCGCAAGCTTCGCTGACCACGTGGTGATGTCAGTCACTTCTATGGTGTAGCATGGAACCTCAGGTTCCGGCTCCGGCTCCGGAGCCGGTGTAGGGTCCGTGGATTCCTTGCCGCATCCTGATGCTATGAAAACGGCTGCCGCCAGCGCGGAGAAGCCTCTGGCGACGCCGGATCTGATTCTTTCTGAAAGTCTTGTCATAGCTTTTAGAATTCGTACATCGCGCGGGCGTAGGTGTCGCCTTCCGGATCATTCTTAAAGTCACTGTAGCTTGAAACTTTGCCGCTGCTGAAATAAGCGTACAAGGCGGCTGTCTCGTCTTCCTCACCTTCTGTTGAGGACCAATAGTAATCAGTGATGGCCATACCGCCATTCGCCTTAAGTGTAGGGTCAATGGCACTCTTGGCGTTCATAAACAGATACACCTCGGAAATGGCAGGGAAATACCATCCTTTACCGTGATCCACGCACCATTTGAATGCCGGATAGAATTCGAGCGTGGAGTTGAGGTCCTGAACTTTTTCGGTGTTGCCTTTCCCGTCATCCTCGGATTTCGCTCCAGTGTTGGTCGTGCCCTTTGACCAAAGGGCCACAGTCTCGTCCAAAGATACAATCTTGCCGTGCTCCTTGTTCTCCGAGACCCAGACTACAACACCGTTCACCCCGTCAACATCGTAATATTCACCGATCTCCCACTTTTTAGCAGGCACTGAAACAGTCACGGTGCATTCGGCCTTGAATCCTGAAGCTTCGGCGGTCACTTTGGTCGCGCCGGCCGCTACCGGAGTGACCGTCCCGTCCTCGGCCACGGTCGCCACGGTTGGATCCTCGCTGGCCCATGTCACGGATTTGTCGGTGGCGTCTTCCGGGGAGACCGTCGCGGTCAGTTTCACGGACTCTCCGCCGATGGTCAGCGCGAGTTCCTTCTTGTCGAGTGTGATTCCGGTGACAGGTACAGTGACGGTCACTTTGCAATCTGCCTTCTTTTCTCCCGCCGTGGCTGTGACGACGGCCTCTCCGGCGGCGATAGCCGTCACGGTTCCGTCTTCGGTGACAGATGCGACACCGCTGTTTGAACTTGACCACACAACGGTGTCGTATTCAGCGTTGTCGGGAGATACCTTTGCGGTAAGCCGGTGTGTCTCGCCGGGAACGAGCGAAATCTCGTTCTCATCGATGGATACTACAGACACCGGAATCTGGTCTGACTTGTCGCAGCCGCATAAAAGAGCCGCAAGGCCGCATGCGGCGGCCAACATTTTGATTTTTCTCATAAAACCTATTTGTTAAGTACGTTTAATATTCAGAATGTCTCATCCTGAATAGTTCAAATATATGAAAAAAATCGGAATGTCAAATGTCCTTTTTTGATTAAAAACGTTACTATTGGAACCCATAAGATTGACTGCCAGACTTGTCGGCAAGAGGGATCCGGGCTGGCGTCACGATGCGCGGATGATATGAACGAAAAAAAGCGACCACACTTGGTCGCTTTTTTTTCTTGTCGGGGTACAGTGACTCGAACACTGGACCCTCTGGTCCCAAACCAGATGCGCTAGCCAACTGCGCCACACCCCGATAACTTTCCTTCGGGTTAACCCCTTAGGCCTTCCCTGACAACAGGCTGTCAAACTTTGTTCTCATTGGAAAGGACTGCAAAGTTATGCCTTTTTTCTTAATTCGCAAAACTTTTTTGAAAAAATCGATTATATTTGAATTGGAATATTCAAAACCTCTCATTCGTCGGGGTCGTGTCGGGTGTGATGTGGCTTTTGAAGTTCTTTTTTGCGAGTGTGTGAAACCAAAGTATATGATCATTCGGGCTAAAGGTATAGAAAAATCATTCGGGGACCTTAAGGTTCTTCGTGGGATTGATTTTCAAGTGGATAGATCTGAGGTCGTGTCCATTATGGGCGCGTCTGGGGCTGGAAAATCCACCCTTCTTCAGATCCTGGGAACTCTGTCGACTCCTGATTCGGGTTCTCTTGAGATAGACGGGACAGATGTGCTGCATTTGAGCGGCAGGGATCTGTCCGCTTTCCGGAACAAAAGCATCGGGTTTGTGTTTCAGTTCCATCACCTGCTTCCGGAGTTCAACGCTTTGGAGAACGTGATGATCCCGGCGTTCATTTCGGGCCGTTCCGACAAGGACGCCAAGGCTGCGGCAACACGCCTACTCAAGGATATGGGGCTCGCTGAGAGAATGGAGCACAAGCCTTCCGAACTTTCCGGTGGGGAACAGCAGCGGGTCGCGATCGCGAGAGCCTTGATCAATGAACCTGCTATCCTTTTTGCCGACGAACCATCGGGTAATCTGGACACTAAGACGAAGCTGGAGATTCATCAGTTGTTTTTTGACTTAAGACAACGCTATGGGCAGACTGTTGTCATTGTGACCCATGACCCGGATCTCGCAAGAATGTGCGACCGCTCCCTTTTCATGCGCGATGGACAGTTTGTTGAGGAATAGAGTGTCCTTGCGTATTCAATAATGAGCGTCTTTCATTTCAAACGGTTCGATGTGCGCAATGAGCGCTCGGCCATGAAAGTGAACACGGATGGCGTGTTGCTTGGGGCGGTGACGGAGGTCATCCATGAGGACAGGCATGTCCTTGACATCGGCACAGGAACAGGGACGGTGGCTTTAATGATCGCTCAGCGCCTCTCGGAAACTAAAAAAGATGGAGAGTGGAATATCCAAGGAATTGACATTGACGTGCCGTCGGCGGCGGAGGCGTCCGAAAATTTCAAACTGTCTCCTTGGAGTGAACATCTTGAGGCTGTGAATGTGGGCTTGGTGGCATTCCGTGAGGCTGTCCGGGATTTCCCGTATGATCTGATAGTCTCGAATCCGCCATATTACGACAACTCGCTTCAGGCTTCGGAGGCCAGGCGTAACTCTGCGCGCCACACAGGCGACCCTGAAAACCCTGAAGGACAGGAACCTCTTTCCTACAGGGAGGTTCTTGAATATGCGTCCGAATCTCTTGCGGAGAATGGCCGTGTCTCGATGATCCTGCCGGCCGATCAGGAAAAAGCCTTGCTGCGCCATGCAAGGATGTGCGGATTCGTCCCGTGGAAAATCCTGAAGATAAGATCGGTGGAGCGAAAGCCTGTGTCAAGGTTGGTGGTGCAGTTCAAGCGTAAGGGAGCATTTCTGGGCCTTCCCCATGAAGAGACTCTTACTCTTCTTGACGAAAGAGGGAAGCGTACTTCACAGCATGCTTCCCTCGTAACAGATTATTATCTGTAACCAAACTAACCATTAACCAATTGACCAAATAATCTGTTATTGTTATTTTCTGTTTCCATTGTCATTCCTATGAAGCCGGTGGATCTGCTGCCTGCGGAACTCTTCCTCCGCTATGTACAACTTCGCCACCTTTTTGCTCGGGAGAATCTTGCGATACTCAACGATGTATTTACTATCAATATCCTTGCCAATGTTTTGTGAGGAGATGTATTTATCCAACAAAAATTGTATCTCGCTGTCATCTTTGTCGGATTGAAGCGCCTTGTCAAGGTTTTTGTACGCCTCCATCACCGCCTTGAAAGAATTTCTCTTCTCGCTTTCGCATTTATTGTAGACCGGCCAGAATTTCTCGGCCTCCGCGCTGGTCAGCTCCATCGCATCGGTAAGGTAGGCTATCTTTTCAGCTTTCCATTTTTCCTGCCAGTCTTTCTTCCCTTTGTCCTGCGCGTTGACGCCATTGAATGATACCGCCAACATCAGAAACACAAGCATTAACGTCGTCCTTTTCATACCTAATCTATTTCTGAGCTATAAGTCCCGCGTATTCAATCAGTTCGGTCGGTGTTCCGGAGACGATGAGCCAATCGATCACATCATCGTCCGAGATCGTGTCCTGCTCTGGCGAGGCAGCCTGGAAGATGGCATCCGGCTGCGTCACGGGAATAATGTCCGCACAGACAATCTCATTGTAGTAGGAGTCTGAGTTTTCCGCCTCTCCGGCCGTGCCGCGAAGCACAACATCACCGAGGATCAGGATTCCAAGAAAACATGCGGCCAGGGCAATGTACGGCTGAACTTTCCGGATAAGGCCCGGATAAGACGCGCCTTTGGACGGAATGGTGTCCAGACGTGCCTGAAGGTCTTTGAAATACCCGTCAGGAACATCGAAGGCAACCTTCTTGAATATATCCTTTTCCTTTTTCATATCCGACTCTTTGACAACAAATCATTCTCAAGGTTTAAGAAACAGTCTGAAATTTTCCGAAAAAAAACGGAACGGACCGGATGATCCTTCAATCCAATGCCCCCAGTTCGGCTCTGATTTTCTCCACGGCGAAATGGTATGAGGCTTTAAGGGCTCCGACGGACGTGCCGAGGATCTCGGAAATGTCTTCGTAGGACAGTTCATCGAAATAGCGCATCGAGAACACTGTCCTTTGCTTTCTTGGAAGTTTTGAAACGGCCTTGATCAGACTCCTCTGCGCCTCGTCGCCATTGAAGTACGGATCCTCATCAATCCTGTCCATACCCTTGTCAAGGCTCTCGAACTTTAGAAAAGCCCGAACTTTCTGCCTGTTCAGCCAGTTCAGGGTCTCGTTGGTGGCGATTCGGTAGATCCATGTGAACAATCTGGAATCTCCTCTGAACGAAGGCAGCGCCGCCCAGATCTTTATGAATATCTCCTGGATGAGATCGTTGGTGTCCTCGTGCGAGCCGACAAAATGGCGGACGTGCCAGTAGAGCCGCTCGCTGTAAGCCACGACAATTTCTTTGAACGCCTTTTCACTCTGTCCGCTTCGGTATAATCCTATGATCTCCTCGTCAGTCATGCCCGTATGATTTCGTTGAATCTTTCAAATGTACGACAAATTGCTTATTTTTGCAATTCTACGAATATTTTGCCGGAGACGGCCGGCAACAGAACGGAACTATATGAAGCACATACGAAATTTCTGCATCATCGCCCACATCGACCACGGAAAGAGCACTCTTGCCGACAGGCTGATCGAGTTGACCAAGACACTGTCTTCCAGGGATATGGAAGCTCAGGTGCTGGACGACATGGATTTGGAGAGGGAGAAGGGAATCACCATCAAGAGCCACGCCATCCAGATGGAGTATATTTATAAAGGTGAAAAATACGTCCTCAACCTGATCGACACTCCGGGGCATGTTGATTTTTCTTACGAGGTTTCCCGCTCGATCGCTTCCTGTGAGGGAGCCTTGCTGGTTGTCGATGCGTCTCAGGGTATTCAGGCTCAGACGATCTCAAACCTTTATCTGGCCGTGGATCACGGACTTGAGATCATCCCTGTGATGAACAAGATTGACATGGACTCAGCCCAGCCGGAGATTGTGGCCGACCAGATCGTCGATCTTCTGGGTTGTGACCATGACGACATATTCAAAGTCTCAGCACGCACGGGCGAGGGAATTCCGCCGCTTCTGGACGCCATTGTGGAGAAGATTCCGGCGCCTCACGGGGATCCTGACGCTCCGCTTCAGGCTTTGATCTTTGACTCTGTTTTCAATCCGTTCCGTGGCATCATAGCCTATTTCAAGGTGCTGAACGGCTCGATAGCGACCGGTGACAAGGTCAAGTTTGTGGCTACCGGTCAGGAATATGACGCAGAGGAGGTAGGTGTGCTGAAGATGAAACTACAGCCTACCGGCAAGGTCTCGACGGGAGACGTGGGTTACATCATCTCTGGAATAAAAAGGGCGGTGGAGGTCAAGGTGGGTGACACCATCACACATTCGGCAAGACCTTGCGCCGCAGCCATCGCCGGATTCGAGGAAGTGAAGCCGATGGTGTTCGCCGGAATGTACCCTGTCCAGGCTGACAAGTTCGAGGAATTGAGGGCGACTCTGGAAAAGTTCCAGCTTAACGACGCGTCCTTTGTCTATGAGCCGGAGTCTTCGCTGGCTCTGGGATTCGGTTTCCGTTGCGGATTCCTCGGGCTTCTGCACCTTGAAATCGTCCAGGAACGTCTTTTCAGAGAGTTCAACATGGATGTCATAACGACTGTCCCTAACGTTTCCTATAAGGTCTACACCACCCAAGGTGAGGTTCTTGACGTGCACAACCCGTCCGGCCTTCCGGCTCCGACGCTGATCGACCACATAGAGGAGCCGTTCATCCGGGCCCAGATCATTTCCAAGACTGATTTTTACGGGGCGATAATGAAACTGTGCATGGACAAGAGGGGAACGCTTGTCGGTGAGCACTACATCACGTCCGACAGGGTCGAGCTTACCTATGACATGCCGCTTTCGGAGATCGTGTTCGATTTCTATGACAAACTGAAGTCTGTGTCAAAGGGTTACGCCTCGTTTGACTATCACGTGACTGATTTCCGTCCGGCAAGGCTTGTCAAGCTGGACATCCTGCTGAACGGCGATCCGGCCGACGCGCTCTCGACTCTTATCCACGAGGACCACGCCTACGATTTCGGGCGTAAGATCTGTCTTAAACTCAAAGAGTTGATTCCTCGTCAGCAGTTCGACATCGCCGTGCAGGCGGCCATCGGGGCGAAGATCATCGCCCGTGAGACTGTCCGTCAGGTGCGTAAGGACGTGACGGCCAAGTGTTACGGAGGAGATGTGACCCGTAAGAGGAAACTCCTTGAGAAACAGAAGGAGGGAAAGAAGAGAATGCGCCAGATAGGCACTGTCCAGGTGCCTCAGAGCGCGTTCATGGCCGTGCTTAAACTTGATTCTTAGAATGTACGACGTAGCCTTGCTCATAACAGTGCTGGAAGGTGGCGATGGCTCGGTGGCTTGTCTTGAAGAATGTCAGAAACAGACAGACGCGATGACGGCCACAGGGGAATATTCATTCTCCATATTCATAAATGACAAAGGAGTCGAGGGATACCGGAAGATATGGGAGGAGGCCGCGTCACAAGGGTTTGATTTTTACCTTTGGATGGATTCTGATCTCCTGCCCGCAGAGGGAGCGTTTGCTTCATTCTTCGAAAACTCGATGTTTCTCCGTCACAAGGCGGTGATAACAGGGACAGTGGCTGGCTTGTCTGGCAATCTGATGTATGGAGGAAGATCGCGCCACGGAAGATTGCTTGAGCCGGACAAAGTCATTCCGGTCCCTTGCCATTTTTATGACATGGCGTTCACTTTGGTCCCTGAATATGTTGTCAGGCACCTTGAGGATCCGTCTTGCATATTCCATCCAAGCCTATTAGATTATGGCTATGGCGCGAAAGTGGCCAAGGCAGGAGTGGCCAGAGTTGTCGCACCGGGTATTCTTGCCCGTACAGGCAGAAAACCGGAGCCGCCGGCTTGGAAGAATCCGGAAAAAACGATGACGGAAAGGATATTGTCACTGATGAAGGCGTGCAACCGAGAGTTTATTCGGGTGATGCATTCGATTTTCAGATAATATTTGTAAATTTACGCCTGCGCATTCGATTGCGGATGAGCATTTGACTACAATTAACATTAAAACATCCAATATTATGAAGCATCCTAAAATAGGTATCCGCCCGACCATAGACGGCCGTCAAGGCGGTGTGCGTGAAAGTCTTGAGGAAAAGACAATGACCCTTGCGGTCAATGTGGCCTCTCTGATCTCCTCCAATCTGAAATATACTGACGGGACTCCGGTGCAGTGTGTCATCGCTGACGGAACGATCGGCCGTGTGGCTGAGAGCGCGGCATGCGCGGAGAAATTCGAGCGTGAGGGTGTCGGCGGAACGATCACCGTGACTTCCTGCTGGTGCTATGGCTCAGAGACAATGGACATGAACCCTTACTGGCCTAAGGCTGTCTGGGGGTTCAACGGCACTGAGCGTCCGGGAGCGGTCTATCTTGCCGCTGTTCTTGCCGCCCACGCCCAGAAGGGGCTTCCGGCTTTCGGAATATACGGGCATGACGTTCAGGATCTTGAGGACAACTCGATCCCGGAGGATGTGGCCGAGAAGATTCTCCGGTTTGCCCGCGGCGCTGTCGCTGTGGCGGAGATGAGAGGGGAGTCTTACCTCTCGATCGGAAGCGTGACGATGGGGATCGCCGGCTCTATCGTTGACACGAATTTCTTCCAGAAGTATCTGGGAATGAGGAATGAAAGTGTGGACGAGGTCGAGATCCTCAGACGTATGGATCTTGGAATATACGATCCTCAGGAGTTCGAGAAGGCTATGGCCTGGGTCAAGAAATATTGCATGCCTAACGAGGGTTGGGACAAGAATCCTGAAGGAAAGCAGAAGACCCGCGAGCAGAAGGACAAGGACTGGGAGTTCGTGGTGAAGATGACAATCATCGTGATGGATCTGATGCACGGCAATCCGAAACTCCGCGAGATGGGATTCAAGGAAGAGGCTCTCGGCCACAACGCCATCGCCGGAGGCTTCCAGGGACAGCGCCAGTGGACCGACTGGATGCCGAACGGTGACTTCACGGAGACCCTTCTCAACACCAACTTCGACTGGAACGGCCGCAGGGAGCCTTCTATTCTCGCAACCGAGAACGATTCTCTCAACGGAACCGCTATGCTTATGGCCCACTTGCTGACCAACCGTCCGCAGATATTCTCCGACGTGAGAACCTACTGGAGTCCAGAGGCTGTCAAGAGGGTTACCGGCAAGGAATTGACCGGCAAGGCCGCTCCGGGAATCATACATCTCATCAATTCCGGAGCCACCACGATGGATGGCTGCGGCCAGAGCTCCGATGCCGAGGGCAATCCTGTGATGAAGCCGTTCTGGGAGATGACCGATGAGGACGAGAAGCGTTGCATCGAGCATTCGCAGTGGATGCCGGCCGACAGAGACTACTTCCGTGGCGGCGGATTCAGCATCCATTTCGTGTCAAGGGGAGATTTCCCTGCCACGATGTCGAGAATCAACATCGTGGACGGTCTCGGTCCTGTGCTTCAGATCGCTGAGGGTTGGGTTGTGGACATCGACCCGGAAATCCATAAGGTCCTTGACAAGCGTACCGACCCGACGTGGCCTACAACATGGTTCACTCCGCGCCTTGATCCTAAGAAGGATGCCTTCAAGGATGTCTACAGCGTGATGAACAACTGGGGAGCCAACCACGGAGCAATCTCTTACGGCCACATCGGAGCTGACCTCATCACTTTGGCCTCGATGCTTCGCATCCCTGTCTGCATGCACAATGTGGATGACGCGAAGATTTTCCGTCCTGCGGCTTGGAACGCGTTCGGAATGGACAAGGAGGGCGCTGATTTCCGCGCTTGCGCCAACTTCGGCCCGATCTACAAGTAATCCTTGAATATGAAGGAGAAGGATTCAATCTTAAAGGCAGGCGGAGTGAGCTACGTCCTGCCTTTCATTCTCATAACGACATGTTTTGCCCTGTGGGGATTCGCCAATGACATCACGAACCCGATGGTCAAGGCATTCTCCAAGATATTCAGAATGAGCGTGACGCAAGGGTCTTTGGTTCAGGTGGCGTTCTACGGAGGCTACTTCTGCATGGCTCTTCCGGCGGCGATGTTCATCCGCAAGTTCTCCTACAAGGCCGGCGTCTTGGTCGGGCTTGGACTCTATGCGCTCGGGGCGTTGCTGTTTCTGCCGGCCAAGTCGGTCGGAGTCTATGGCTTCTTCCTGATCGCCTATTTCATCATGACATGCGGACTGTCTTTCCTTGAGACCAGCTGCAATCCGTACATCCTGAGCATGGGCACGGAGGAAACCTCGACCCGTCGTCTGAACTTCGCGCAGTGCTTCAATCCGATCGGTTCGCTGATGGGAATGTACGTGGCGATGAACTTCATCCAGGCGAGGATGCATCCGGCCAGCACCGCTGAGAGGACATTATTGGACGATGCGAGTTTCGATGCGATGAAACAGGCTGATCTCGATGTGCTTACAGGCCCATACTGGGTTGTCGGACTCGTGATCATCGTGATGTTCATTCTTATTCTTGTCGCAAGGATGCCGAAGAACGCCGACAAGGATCACGAGATGAACATCGGCCCGGTGCTGAACCGTCTGCTTCACAGGCCACGCTACTGGGAAGGAGTGATCGCCCAGTTCTTCTATGTAGGAGTGCAGATCATGTGTTGGACATTCATCATCCAGTACGGCACAAGGGTCTTCATGGCCGAAGGCATGGACGAGCAGGCGGCCGAGGTGCTGTCGCAGAAGTACAACATCGCGGCGATGATCCTGTTCGTGACCTGCCGCTTCCTGTGCACGTGGCTGATGAAGTATATGAAGCCGGCCAGATTGTTGACCATCTTCGCCATAGGCGGAATGGTAGCCACGGCCGGAGTTATATTCCTGCAGAATAGGATGGGACTTTACTGCCTTGTGGCGGTCAGCGGTTTCATGTCGCTGATGTTCCCGACGATCTATGGAATCGCCCTCGGAGGGCTCGGGGATGACGCCAAGTTCGGAGCCGCCGGCCTCATTATGGCCATTCTCGGCGGCTCTGTGCTTCCTCCGCTTCAGGCTTGGATCATCGACAAGGGAACGGTTGGCTTCCTGCCGGCTGTGAACGCATCGTTCATCCTTCCGTTCATTTGCTTCATTGTGGTCTGCTTCTACGGAATCAGAACCTCGAAGATTCATTTGGCGGAAGTCAAAAAGATTTAAGGCTCATCCATTCCGGAAATGACCTTCAGGCAAAATACCAGAGCCTGCATGGCGTGATCGTTGAGGATCACCAGCGTCTCCGGGCATATTCCAAAGAAAGACAGCGCGATTGTGGCCACCGAAAGGGTCATGATCGCGCTTGTCAGTGGAAGTGCGATCAAGTTGGTCAGGATGAAGTACTTCGGGAAGGTGTGGAAGTAGTGCCAGGCGATCGGTCCGGTGAATATCTGACAGGATATTGAGAGCATGGCGGCGTTCCAGATTTTGCGGAAAGGGTTGAATCTTGACAGTTTTGTGCCGCTTGGCGCCGGGTAGATACGCTCCAGGGTGGGGTAGAGTAGGAATATTCCCGCCATCGCCATGTAGGATAGCTGGAAGCCTACGGAACTGATGACATCCGGCTTGAGCGCCAGCTGGATGGTGAGGGCGGCCAACAGGACCCTTACCGGTTCCCTTTTTCTTCCAAGAAGCTTTGCCGTCTCGTTGATGGTGATGAACAGGAAGGCGCGGATGATTGAGGGCGCCGCTCCCGTCATTGTGGAGTAGAAAAGCGCGGCCCCGATGATCAATGAATATCTCAACCCTCTGGCGCGGCGGCTGTTCCCAAGAGGGATTGTCAGCCTTGTCAGAATGAGGTAAAGCACGCCTAAGTGCAGTCCAGAGAGCGCAAGGATATGCGAGGCTCCACTGTCCCTGAATATTCCCGTGATCTCTTTCGGAAGGTCACTTTTGTCCCCGGTCAGCAGCGCCTTGGCAAGAGGGGCGGTTGTCTCGGACGGATAAGGGATTGAGTCAATGACGCGGCGCAGGTGCCTCACGGCTTTTTCGGCTGTCTGGCTGATAAGTCCGCTGTCATATTCGGGAATACCGCTTGCCATAGAAGAGTTCAGGGAGCAGAATATTCCGGCGACCATGAATATTCCCGCGAAGGTAATCCGCTCCTTGCTGAGTATGCCTTTTCGGTCGCTGAGCTTGTCGAAGCGCACCGCTATGGTTGTTATGCAGATGAGTGAAAGAAGAATTAAATCCGTGATGAGCGTCAGCCCTTCGGAAAGAAAAGGGCACAGAACCGCCCCAACCGCGACCCCCGCCACGAATGGAATACCAATCCCCACAAGCTCTCTCTCCTCAGCCATAGTTTCAGTCCATTATTATTTGCCAAAAATAGTGATTAATTTCGTATCTTTGTGACATAATTCAAATAATTTCAAACGGAATGATTATTCTTGTTATCAATTGCGGAAGCTCTTCGATCAAGTACCAGCTGCTTGACATGAAGAACGATGACGTTTACACCCTTTTGGCCAAAGGTATAGTAGAGAAAATCGGTCTGGAATGCGGAAGGCTCCAGCATACTCCGGCCGGCAAGGAGAAGGTCGTGAAAGATCTTCCTGTTCCTGACCACACTGTCGGAATGCAGATTGTGCTTGAGGCTCTCATCGACAAGGATCATGGAGTCCTCAAGTCATTCGATGACATCGAAGCTGTCGGCCACAGGATCGTGCAGGGTGCCGACTTCTTCTCCGGAAGCGCCATCGTGGATGAGGACGTCATCAAGAAGATTGACTTCTGCTGCGACTTCGCCCCTCTCCATAATCCTGCCCATCTGCTCGGTATCAGGGCATGCCAGGAAGTGTTGCCTTCAGTCCCTCAGGTCGTGACGTTCGACACCGCTTTCCATCAGACGATGCCGCCGTACGCCTACATGTACGGCCTTCCTTATGAATATTATGACAAGTACCACATCCGTCGCTACGGAGCCCACGGAACGAGCCATCAGTTCGTGGCCAAGAAGGGCGCCGGGATGGTAGGTCTTGACCTGAACAACTCGAGGATCATCACTTGCCACATCGGAAACGGCAGTTCCATAACAGCCATCGTGAACGGGAAATCCATCGACACCTCGATGGGTCTCACCCCGCTTGAGGGCCTTGTCATGGGAACCCGCTGCGGTGACGTGGACGCCAACGCTGTCCTTTACATGATGAAGAAGGAGAATCTCACTCCGGACCAGATGTACGACATCGTGAACAAGAAGAGCGGATTCCTCGGAGTCTCCCAGAAGACATCCGACGCGCGTGAACTGGACGAACTCGCCAACAACGGTGACCGCCAGGCGAAGCTTGTCCTCAAGATGCTGACATTCCAGATGATCAAGTACATCGGAGCGTACACTGCCGAGATGAACGGTGTTGACGCGATCTTCTTCACCGGCGGCATCGGCGAGCACAACAGCCGTCTGCGCCGCAGGGTCTGCGAGAACTTCACTTATCTCGGACTCACTTTCGACTATGAGGCCAACACCGCATGGGGAGTCGACACCGTGATTTCCCTGCCGGATTCCAAGGTCAAGGTGGCTCTTGTTACAACCGATGAGGAACTTGTCATCGCGCGCGACACTATGCACCTCGTGCAGAGCATGGATGAATAATTGATTAAAAATCAGAAATATCATGATCACAAAATTCGCTGACGTATTCGCCGAACTCAAAGAGAAGGGCGTTTGCAAAAGAATGGTGGCCGCATGGGCTGTTGACGAGCACACCATCGAGGCTTGTGCCAAGGCATCGGAGATGGGGTTCGTGAAGGTTACCCTCGTGGGTGACAAGGAACTCATCAAGGAGACCTGCCAGAAGAACAACATTGACATCGAACTCTTCGAGATTGTCAACGAGCCTGTCGAGCTCAAGGCTGTCTCAAGGGCCGTGCAGCTTGTACACGACGGAGAAGGAGATGTCCTGATGAAGGGCCTTTGCTCCACCGACAAGTTCCTCCGCGCCATCCTTAACAAGGAGACCGGACTTCTTCCTCCAAAGGGAGTTCTGAGCCACGTCGGTGTCATCGAAAGCCCTAACTATCACAAACTTCTCTTCCTGTCTGACATGGCTGTGATTCCTCTTCCTGACTTCCGTCAGAAGATGAAGATCGCTGGCTATCTGGTCGGTGTGGCCAAGTCATTCGGCATCGCCAAGCCTAAACTTGCGTTCATCGCCGCATCTGAGCAGGTTCTTGACTCAATGCCTGCATGCATGGAGGCCGCCGCTCTTGCCAAGATGGTTGAGCGCGGACAGATCAAGGGATGCATCGCTGACGGTCCTTTGGCTCTGGATGTCGCGATTGACCAGGAGTCTGTGGAGATCAAGAAACTTGTCAGCCCGGTTGCCGGTGACGCTGACTGCCTTGAGTTCCCTAACATCGAGTCCGCAAATGTGTTCTGGAAGACAAACTCCAAACTCGCCACCGGCGTCAAGCAGGCCGGAATGCTCGTCGGAACAACCGTTCCTTGCGTGCTCGCGAGCCGCGCGGACAGCGTTGACACTAAACTGAACTCCATCGCTGAGGCTGTGATGTTCGTCAACAAGTAGTCTTTCTTTTGAATATAATCTATTCCGCCCGGTCACTGAGCTTGTCGAAGTGCCGGGCGGAATAGTTTTCGGTCACTTCGACAGGCTCAGTGACCGGAGAGATCAGTCAAACCACTCTTTCTCAGGGTCAACCTCTTCAGCCTGTTCCGGGTAGAACATATTCCTTGCAGGAAATTTTGTGGAATATTTTGTCCGCAGCTTGTCGAAAAGCTCGGCGGTGTGGCGCGCGAGTCCCGGGCCCTTGTAGGTGCTGGTGTTGGAGATGAAGATCCAGCATTCCCCGTCAGGAAAGTACTTGATCAGGGCGCTTGTCCCGGCGAAAGTTCCGGTACGTGTCCAGTAACCGTCCTTGGTGTCGTTCCATCCGAGAGAGTAGGTGCTCTCGTCGAAATATTCAGTCATCTGATCCATGCTTTCCTTGCTGATGATGTCGGGCACTTCCGGCTTTCCGTCAATGGACGCCACAAGCAGCGCAAGCTCAGGCGTCGATGCCGCCCATGCCCCCGCTCCGGAAAGTCCTGTCACATTGTTGCCACCGTAGCAGCGGGTGACCTTGCGGCCACTGTTGTTGAACTCCTCAGCCGGCTCGTCATCGTGCTGGACATAGTAGCGGGTCTCGTTGGGCAGTTTGTGCTTGTAGTAATTTCCCGCGATGTGGAAATCGACACATCCCGCCGGCCGCAGCACGTTTTCCTGCATGAAGGTCTCATAGTCCATTCCACTGACCTTCTCAATCACCATGGATAGAGCCAGATA
The DNA here is from genome assembly GCA_934725285.1 of uncultured Bacteroidales bacterium. GTDB lineage: Bacteria > Bacteroidota > Bacteroidia > Bacteroidales > UBA932 > Cryptobacteroides. The sequence goes on from CAKVBK010000003.1 coordinate 28,510, forward strand.
ACCGAAATTTGAATATTCCTGAGCGGTGCCCGGAACGAATTTCACCCTTCTTTTGAGTTGCAGCTCCATCAGTTGCTCCTGTGTCGGAACCTCTTTCCAACCGTTCTGCATCATTATCCAACGGGTCGAGAACATCGGATCTCCGCCACGTTTGGAGAATCCGCCCTTGTGCCGCAGCAGATCCTCGACAGTTATTCTGTAGTAAAGTGTGTCCTTTATGGCGGCATTGTAGGTGGAGTCATTCAGGATTCCGTCGGGACCGAATACATGATCTTTCAGACTCAGCTGTCCTCTCTCCTGCAGTACCATGACTCCGACAGCAGTCACAAGCTTGGAGACTGAAGCCATCCGCAGAATATTCCCGGGCAGCATCTCCTTCCCGGTGTCGGCCTCTCCGTAGCCTTTTGCGAAGAGCAGCGAGTCATTTCTCATGACGGACAGAGACGCCCCGTGTATTCCCCAGTAAGTCAGATAGTCTTTGACCATTTTGTCGAATCCGGCCAAAGACGATGTGTCTGACATCGCGTTTGTCAGGGTCTCGTTGAGGTTGACCGGAACTGGATGTGATTCCTGTTCCGCAGGCGCTCTCTTTCCGAACGCGGATTTCCCGGCTATGATGATGACAATCAGCGCGGCGATGAGACCCGCCGCGGAAGTGAAAAGTATCTTCCTTGTTCTGGAATCGGCCATATTCTTAGATCAGTCCAGCCTTTTTCCCGAAGTCGATGATAAAGTCTGCGGTTCCTTCTATTCCCAACATGGAGGAATCAATGCACATGTCATAGTCCGACGCCGCTCCCCAGTTGCCGAAAGTGAAGAAGTTATAGTAGGTCTCCCTTGTCCTGTCCTGCCTTCCGATTCTGTCGCGTGCCTCTTCCGCGCTTATCTTCAGCCTTTCCGCGACCCTTTTCTCCCGGTCCTCCATAGGAGCGGTGATGAACACGTCAAGGCACTTGAGATCACGGAGGATATAATTGGAGCACCTTCCCACGAAGATGGCGGGACCTTTCGCCGCTATATTCCTGATCACTTCACTTTGGATCTTGAAAAGCTCGTTGTCGCCGACATAGTTCTGCGCACCGCCGAACCTCCCGGTCCCGAAGAAAGATGAAATGTTGAATATGCTCCTTTTCTCGTCGCTGCGCTCGAACAGTTCCTTGCTGAACCCGCTCTCGTCCGCAGCCTTGGAGATCAGTTCGTTGTCATAGACGGGAATGCCAAGACTCTCGCTGATTCTTAGCGCTATGAGCTTGCCGCCGCTTCCGAACTGGCGTCCGATGTTGATTATTGTGTGTTGTCCGTTCATATTCAATTGATTTTTATGAGATCGCACTGCCGAGGATTGTTGGCTCGTCACCGTCCTTGAGCTTGCTGAACTTGCGCATGAGATTGCTGATCAAGAACAATGTCGTGACGCATGCCAGCGCGTCGGAAATCGGGAACGCCGCGAAAACACCATGGATGTCAAAGAACAGCGGCATGATGTAAAGCATCGGCACAAGGTACAGCAGTTGGCGGCTCAGAGACAGGAAGATGGATTTCCTGACCATCCCGAGGCTTTGGAACAGATTGGTGGAAACCATCTGCCATCCCACAAGCAGCACCACAGGATTCATCACCCTCAGTCCTTTGTCAGCCAATACCTTAAGATCCGGGTCGTTCGTGAATATGCTGACCATCACTCCAGGGAAGAACTCCGAGGCGATGAACCAGAAACCAGTGATGAGCGTGGCCCACATAGATGTGCGCAGGAAGACCTCCCGAACCCTTGAATATTTCCTCGCCCCGAAATTATATCCGGCGATAGGCTGCATACCTTGGTTGAATCCCATCACCACCATTATGAACAGGAAGTTGATTCTGTTCACGATTCCATAGGCTCCGATGGCGAGGTCTCCGCCGTATTTGAGAAGCTGCTGGTTGATGAACATCGTCACGATGCATGACGCGGAGTTCATCAGGAATGGTCCCATGCCGATTGACAGCGAATCCTTTGCGATTCTCCATTCCAGACTGAAGAATCCTTTCGGCAGACGAAGGACATTGTCCCTGCGCATGAAGTAGTATATTGAATATGCCAATGAGACGGCCTGGCATATCACTGTCGCCAAAGCGGCTCCGCGCACACCCATTCCGAAAGTGAATATGAATATCGGGTCGAGAATGCTGTTGAAAATCACCGTGAACAAGGTCAGGCCCATCGCCATCTTTGGATTGCCCGAAGATCGGATGACGCTGTTCAGTCCGAAGTAAAGGTGTGTGATGACATTCCCGTAGAGAATGATCTCCATGTAGTCTCTGGCGTACTTCAGCGTGTTCTCGCTGGCTCCGAAAAAGTAGAGGATCGGATCCAGGAACATAAGGCAGAACACTGTGAACAGGAGGCCGACGATGCAGTTCAGGGTCACCTCGTTGGCCAGCACCTTGTTCGCTATCTTATAGTTCCTCTGACCAAGCAGCACGGAGATCATCGTCGCCGCCCCGACCCCGACAAGGGTGCCAAGCGCCGTGCTCAAATTCATCAGAGGGAAAGTGACCGCAAGTCCGGATATGGCCAGCGACCCTGTTCCGGGAATATGCCCGATGTAGATGCTGTCCACCATATTATAGAGAGAAGACGCAGTCATAGCTATTATGCCAGGGACTGCGTACTTCTTGAGCAACTTTCCGATGCTCTCACTTCCAAGCTCGGTAGGAGCCGTTTGTGTCTGTGACATTGTTCTTTCTGTTATTCTTTGTCAACAATCTCAATCTCGAAAGTCAGCGGGGCGAATCTTGGAATCGCGTTGCCGCTGCCGCTGTAACCATAGCCAAGGGCAGAGTAGAACGCGCAGATTCCTTTCTCGTATGATTTCATTTTGGAAAGGCAATACGAGAATCCGTTGATGGTTGTGCTCCCGTCGGAACTGCTTGTCCCTCCGAGAGTTATGTCGGTGTAGGTCTCGCTCAGCTTGACCATTTGCGGCTCGTATGTCTTGGAGGAAGAATAAATTCCGTAGAACTTGGCCGTATCCTCGATGGTGGTGTCGAACACCTGCCCGTTCAGAAGCCTTCCGATATAGTTGATGTAGAACGTTGTGTCACGCGGAAATGTGGTGGTGTCCGTAGGCTCTTTGAGCTGCTGGTAGTAGTAGCCGTAGAAAGTGGAGTCCACATCGTTCATGTTGCGGGCTGTGAACCTTTCCAATGAATCGATCTCCCATTTGTAGATGTCTTCAGCCTTGTCTGTCAATGTGAGAGTGTAGATGGCGTTGTCTCCGCTCTTGTTCTTGTAAAACTCTTCGGCGGTTGTGTAATCCTCCTTGGTTGACAATGTGGAGTTGAGCCATCCCGGCACAACCACTGTTCTTGTACCTCCTACCTTCATGCCTTTGATGGCCTCCAGGACACCAGGCTGTGTGGCATAGTAAGAATTCATCACCACAGTAGGCCCGTAGTAGTTCCCTTTGGTGTAGCTGCCGATCTGCTGCGCCACTTTTTCATCGGAAGTGCTGCTGATGTTCCCGTCCAGATCTGTTGATGTGTAGTTTATGAAATAATAATAGTCATCATCCGTGATGGCTTCCCCTGTTCCGGGCTGGTCATCAATGATGTAGACCCCAAGTCCGGTCGGCTTGACATCGGGATGGCGCACACTCATCCATGCCTCTATGTAAAGCTTCACGTCATCGTTCTCGTAGGTGGTTGCCTCCTTCGCGCAAGATGCTGCCAGGAGCAATGTGGCGGATATGGCCACGTGACCCGCAAATGAAATTCCTTTCTTTGGTATGTTCATAACAGTTTTCTTTTTTTCATCAATTATTCGGAAACGCTGCTTATCCACAAATGATAGGCCAAAGCCGAGTTGCCTGGCACTATGCCTGTCGTGTGCTTGCCGAATCCATACTTCCCGCTGAACAGCACATAGCATTCGTCTCCCGCTTTGACGCCTTCCATCCCTGTTTTCAGCCCCTTTACGAAATTGTCGTCGTTGAACAGAAATGTGTCTGTCTTGAAGACGGTGCTGTCGGACACTGTCCAATTGGATGACTCGGCGAAGTCTTTGTCATTGGTGATGAAAAGGTTGCCGGCGCCAAGGCTGGATCCGCTGATCATGTAGCCGGCATATTTGAATACGACCGTGCCTCCCTCCTTGAGCGCGTCGCCATCACCGCTTTTGACGGTGACCCTGACCGGACCGTCAAAATAATCAACAGTGGCTTCGGTGTTTTGTTCTGTCAGTGAGTTGACTATGGATTCTATGTTCTTTTCCTGCTGGCTGTAGATGTCGTTCTCGTTCTTGCTGCATGATGAGGCAAGAAGCGCGAACGCCAGGACTGGAGCTATGAAGTGTCTCATTGTCATTTCCCAAAAAACTCCCTTGTCGCTTTCAATATGTATGCCTCGGCGTCCGAAACCGTCCCAAGGTCCTTCCCGATAACCAGTTTTCCCCCGGCGGCCTGCTCGTGGCCTCCTCCGTTGAAATAAGCGGCGGCGCATGCATTCGCCGATGTCCCTTTCTTTGACCTGACTGAAACCCTGAGGGTGTCTCCTTCCTGTGTGAGGAATATGCTCATCCGCACCGTCGCTATCGACAATGGCATATTCACAAATCCCTCGCTCTCGCCGCGCCTGAAGTCGAATTTTTTCTGAATATCCTCGTCCAAGATGATATATGCGGCTCCGTCATGTGTGATCCTGAGCCGATCGCTCATCAGATACCCCATCAGCCTCAGCCTGTTCTCTCTGTAATTATTGTACAGTCTTGAGAGGATGGCTTCTCTGTCGACACCTGCTCCGATGAGGGCTGCGGCCATCTCAAGGGTCCCCGGAAACACTGAGTTGGCAAAATTATTCGTGTCTGTCGTCATCCCTGTCAGGAGCGAGGCGGCGCATCGGTATGGCAGGGCAGAGGCATTGTGATTCACGTCCGGCATCTCCATAAGCACATTGTACAGAAGTTCACTGGCTGATGAGATTTCTGTTTCGGAGTAAACAAGGTCAAAGGATTCTTTCTCGGGGTTCAAGTGATGATCCACGAGCACCTTGCCTGCGGTTGACTCTCTGAGTGGGATCTCCATCCCCGCCGTCCTTGAGAACGAAGGGCAGTCCAGGCAGAACACGAGGTCGCTGGAGGCTATTCTGTCCGCGGCCATGCCAGGCTCCTTGTCGAACACCATCAATTGCCCCGGGGAGACACCTTCCGTGATGAACGAGAGAGTGTCAGGAATGCTGTCCGGCACGATCAAGGCGGCATCCTTGCCCCTGATCTCTGTCAGATAGAAAAGCAAAGCCGTGCCGCTCCCCAGCGCATCCCCGTCTGGATGTGTGTGAACGGCTATCGTTATCCGGGAAGCGCTTCCCGTCATCTTGTCTAAAACTTCGATGTCTTTCATTGTTGTCTGCAAAATTACAAATATTATATTGCATTTCATAAATCAATTTTCTAACTTTGTCAAGAATTGACGCTTAGTCTTTTCGCCATTAGAAAAACATAAAAACTAAGAATAATGAACAAGACACTGAAAACGATCCTTTGCATCGTGCTGGCGCTTTGCGCAATCCTATTGGTCTACAAGATCTATGACGGCATTATGGAGCCGGTCAGATTCAACAAGGAAGTCGAGGCCAGGAAGAAAGTCGCTGTCCAGAGACTGAAGGACATCCGTGACCTTCAGGTCGCCTTCAAGAGCGTGAACGAGAAGTTCACGGCGTCATTCGACACTCTCAAGCAGTTCTACAACAACGGTCAGATGGTTGTCCTTATGCAGGTCGGCTCAAAAGATGACTCGCTTGCCGTGGCACATACCAATGAGGTCAAGAAGTCCAACAGAGGCATAACGGATGAAGGCCTTTACAAGCTCTACAAGGAAGGTGACAAGAATCTCGTTTTCTCGATTCAGAACAAGATAGCCGTGAAGGACACCCTGTTCCGTGGCAGGCCTGATTTCGACATCAACAAGATCGATGTTATTCCTTTCGCCACCGAAGGCGAGGCGGTGGCCGCTGTCACGAAGATAGAGATGGACGCCGTCGTGAAGAAGGTTTCCGGTGTCAACGTCCCGCTGTTCGAGGCCAAGATGCCTTGGAAGTCCATTCTTAACGGTCTCAACCACCAGTTGGTTGTCAATCTTGTCGCTGAGTGCGAGGATCAGGGCCGCTATGAGGGTCTCATGGTCGGAAGCATCTCTGCTCCTAACAACAACGTTGGCAACTGGGAGTAGCGCCAGTGACGCGGATGGACTGGAATCCACAGAAAATGACAACAGGAATATCCATTCAAGTCTGCTTGAATGGATATTCTTTTAAAGTAGTGGAGGGTGGCGGACTTAAGGAGTCAGGCTGGCGCACTGCTGACACCGCTTTTACCGTTCCGGAGTTTCAGAGGAGGTATTCTGAAGTGGAAGTGTCGCTGCTGACTCCCAAGGTGGCGTTGGTCCCTGCTCTTTTCTTCGATGAAGGCAAGGTGCGCGATGCTTTGGCTGAGACCGTCATATTAGGCGAGGATGACGAGGTCAGGCATATCGGCCTTCCTGAATATGCCGCTGAGCTTGTCTATTCCCTTTCAATAGGGGAGATCCTGTCACGCACTATCTCGCAGGCTGTCCTTGACAGGGACGGAAAGGCCGCTCAGGTCCTTCCGGAGATGTTTTTCATCCTTAATGACTTGCAAAAGATAGATGAATATAACCGGATTGTAGCCTCGTATGCCGCCGGTTATCTTCACCTCGGAATATCACAGGGACGGAATCTGCTTTTGTCCAATGTGTTTCAGGCCGCGGACTTCACTACGGCCGAGTATTTCCTGTTCATGGCCGTGCGGAAGCTCCAACTTAACCCCGAGGTCTCGTCCGTGTATTTCCGCACCCCGCTCAAGGAGGAGGAGATGATGTCTCTTTACCGTTATTTCAAATCAGTGGAAAGGCTATGAGAATCATCGGAGGACGACTTCGCGGAAAGACAATCAATCCGCCGGCCGGCTACAAGGCCAGACCCACAACCGACTTTGCCCGCGAGGGACTTTTCAATGTTCTCGGCAATGAGTACGAATTCGCGGATCTGAAGGTTTTGGATCTTTTCGGAGGCACCGGGGCGGTGGCTTTCGAGTTTGCCTCCAGAGGGGCTTCGATGGTCTGGTCTGTTGAAATGGCGCGGGAGAACGCGTCGTTCATCAAGACAGAGGCCAAGAGGTTGGGGCTTGACAATGTCACTATGGTCAGGAATAACGTTTTTGATTTTCTGACAATCTGCCGCGAGAGGTTCGACATTGTGTTCGCGGATCCTCCGTATGCCATGGAAGGGCTTGAGACCATCCCAGACAAGGTGTTTTCCGCTGATATTCTTTACCCTGGATGCTATTTCATCCTTGAGCACGGTGACGAGCACTCATTCACTGAACACCCGTATTTCCGCAAGGAGAAGAGATATGGCAGGGTCCATTTTTCATTTTTCAGCAAAGAAGTTGAACAACAATAAAACTGACAGCGATGTACGACTCGAAAAACGGGCTTTGGATAGCCCACAGCCCAGACGGGCCTCTGTCCATTATAGGGAAGATGGCGAACAGGCACGGACTTATCGCCGGTGCCACCGGCACTGGAAAAACCGTCACCCTTCAGGTTATGGCCGAGACATTCTGTCAAGCCGGGGTGCCTTGCTTCATGGCGGACATGAAGGGGGATCTTTCCGGAATATCACAACCTGGCAGGCTCAACGGCTTCATCGAGAAGAGAATGGCTGAGTTCGGAATAGAGAACCCTCAGTTCCAGAGCTGCCCGGTGCGCTTCTACGATGTCTTCGGTCAGCAAGGGCATCCGCTCAGATGTACCGTCTCGCAGATGGGACCTCAGCTTCTGAGCCGTATTCTCGGACTTAACGACACGCAGGAAGGTGTGCTGAACATCGTGTTCAGAATCGCTGATGAGAGAGGGCTTCTTATCCTTGACATCAAGGACCTGCGTTCGATGTTGAACTATGCCCTTGAGCATGCTTCCGAATATTCCGCGACCTATGGCAACATCGCGTCCGCTTCGGTCGGGGCCATCCAAAGGTCGATCCTTGCTCTTGAGAGTGAGGGTGCGGACCTCTTTTTTGGCGAGCCGGCCTTTGATATTCAAGATCTTTTGGCATGTGAGGGTGGCAAAGGCGTGATGAGTGTGCTGGCGGCGGACAAGCTGATGCTTAAGCCGAAGCTATATTCAACATTCCTGCTTTGGCTGCTTTCCGAACTGTATGTCACGCTGCCTGAAGTCGGTGACTTGGATCTGCCGAAGCTGGTGTTCTTCTTCGATGAGGCGCACATGCTGTTTGACGACACTCCTAAGGCATTGGCTGACAAGATCGAACAGGTGGTCAGGCTTATACGGAGCAAGGGGGTGGGAGTCTATTTCGTGACCCAAAGCCCGACTGATATCCCGGAAAGCATTCTCGGACAGCTTGGTAACCGTGTGCAGCATGCTCTCAGAGCCTTCACGCCAAAGGATCAGAAGGCCGTGAAGGTGGCTGCCGAGACATTCCGGGCAAATCCTGCGTTCGACACATCAGAGACCATTATGAATCTTGGAACCGGTGAGGCCCTCGTGTCATTCCTTGAGGCCGGAGGATCTCCGGGTATGGTCCAGAAGGCAAAGATTCTGTTCCCTTTGAGCCAGATCGGGGCGATAGATGAGTCGCAGAGAAGACAGTTGATCAAGTCTTCGAGGATATTCGGAAAGTATGACACTCCGGTTGACCGCGAAAGTGCCTTCGAGGTGCTGCTGGCGCAGAAACAAGAAGAGGAAAAGGCGGCGGCCGAAGCCAAGGATGCCGAAAGCAGGCAGGGCCGAAAAGGCAGCGGGCTGTTCGGAAGGCTTGCCAAGGCTGTTGTAACCGCTGTGACAGCATCGGTTGCCGCTTCTGTGGGTACCGTTGTGTCCAACAAGGTGACAGGCAAAAAGACCAGGAAGGGCAGCGGCACATCAAGGGTGGTCAAGAACACGACATCCGCTGTCACCCGTACAGTCACGAGGGAGCTGACGCGCTCAATTTTAGGTAATCTGATAAAATGACACAAAACAGATAAAGACAATGAAAATAACACGATTTTACTCTGCCCTTGCGTCTGTACTGGCTTTTGCCGCTCCGATGGCCGCCCAATCTTGGGCTCCTGCCGGCAACCACATCCGCACACCTTGGGCTGAAGAGGTAAGCCCGGCGAACGTTCATCCGGAATATCCTCGTCCTCAGATGGTAAGGCCTGAATGGAAGTCCTTGAATGGTCTGTGGGAGTATTCAATCACACCTAAGAATGTCACAGTTCCAGATAAATTTGACGGACAGATCCTGGTGCCTTTCGCGGTGGAGTCCTCACTTTCGGGAGTTGGGCGTACTTTGACTTCTGAAGATGCATTATGGTACAAGACGACATTCAAGGTTCCTTCCGCATGGAAGGGAAAGAGGCTGATGCTTAACTTTGAGGCGGTTGATTGGCAGACTGACGTGATTGTGAATGACGTTCAGGTCGGGAGACATACCGGAGGCTATACTCATTTTTCGTTCGACATCACGCCATACCTTAAGTCCGGTGACAACAAATTGGTTGTCAGGGTTGAGGATGCCACCGACAACGATTTTCAACCTCGCGGTAAACAAGTTAGAAATCCAAATGGGATTTGGTACACAGCTGTTTCGGGAATATGGCAGAGTGTCTGGATTGAACCGGTCGCCAAGGCTCACGTCGCTGATTATTACGCTGTTTCTGACATCAAGGCCGGAACGGTTGATGTGGCTGTCTCGACCGAAGGCGCGCAGGAGGGAGATGTCGTGAAGGTGGCACTCCTTGAGGGTGGTGTCGGCTATTCCACGGAAAAAGCTTCGTCCAAGGTGATCGCCCATGGCATGACTGTTCCCGGCGGCACTGTGACGCTGCCTGTTGAGGACGCCAGGCTTTGGTCTCCTGATTCGCCTTATCTGTACGGCCTCAAGATCTCTGTTGTGCGTGGCGGAAAAACCATTGATTCGGTCGACGGCTACACCGCCATCCGCGAGGTCTCTCTTTACACGAAGAACAAGAACACGAAGCTTATGGGACTCAACGGCCAGCCGTTGTTCCAGTTCGGCCCGCTCGACCAGGGATGGTGGCCGGACGGACTCTACACGGCTCCTACTGACGAGGCTCTGAAATATGATATTCAGAAGACCAAGGACTTTGGTTTCAATATGATCCGCAAGCACATCAAGGTTGAGCCGTCCCGCTGGTTCTACTATTGCGACCAGATTGGAATGCTCGTTTGGCAGGATATGCCTTGCTTCGGCTCCAACAACCTCAACAAATGGGGCGTGCATAACTACAATGAGGGTACGGATTTCCCTGCCACACCTCAGGCCAAGGCCAATTATTATAAGGAATGGTCCGAGATCATCGCCCAGGTCAAAAAGTTCCCTTGTGTCGTGATGTGGGTCCCGTTCAACGAGGCATGGAGCCAGTTCGACACCAAGGAGGTTGTCGGATTCACCAGGGCCCAGGATCCTACAAGGCTTATCAATATGTCTTCCGGAGGCAACTGGGAACCTGACTGCGGTGACATTATGGACAATCACCACTACCCATACCCTGCGATGTACCTTTGGGAGACGACGATGGCCAATGTCGTGGGAGAGTACGGCGGGATAGGACTTCCTGTTGAAGGTCATCTGTGGCAGCCGGACCGCAACTGGGGATATGTCCAGTACAAGAATGGTGACGAGGTCCTGGCCGAGTACGAAAAGTTTGCCGAGCACCTCATCCTTCTGGTCAAGCAGGGAGTCTGCGGCGCCGTTTACACCCAGACGACAGATGTCGAGATTGAGGTCAACGGACTTATGACTTACGACCGCAAGGTCATCAAGTTGGATGAGAAGAAACTTAAAGAGATAAACACAAAGGTCATCAAATCGATGCCTGTTAAATAACTGAATATTATTATGGAAAATCTTTTTGACATCAAAGGGAAAGTGGTCGTGATGACCGGGGCCTGCGGGGTTCTGGGGGCGACTATCGTGAAATATTTCGCCGCACAGGGCGCCAAGGTCGCTCTGTTGGATCTTGACAGGGCCGCGGATAAGGGTGAGGCCATTGTGGCCGAGATCAAGGCCGAGGGTGGAGATGCATGCTTCATCGCTACCAACGTGCTTGACAAGGAGACCCTTGAGGCCAACTGCAAGGAGATCGTGGAGAGGTTTGGTGGTATCGACATCCTGCTGAACGCCGCCGGAGGAAACATGGCCGCAGCGACGGTTCCGCCGGAGAAGACCATCTTCGACCTCGATGTTGAGGCAGTCCGCAAGGTGGTGGATCTCAATCTGTTCGGAACTGTACTTCCTACTATGGTCTTTGCAAAGGCGATGGTGGAGAAGAAGAAGGGCTCGATCATCAATTTCTGCAGCGAGACCTCATTGAGGCCTCTTACCCGTGTGGCCGGTTATGGCGTCGCCAAGGCAGCCGTGGCCAACTGGACAAAATATCTGGCCGGAGAACTTGCCATCAAGTTCGGCGAGGGCTTCAGGGTCAACGCGATCGCACCCGGATTCCTGCTCACGAACCAGAACCGCTCCCTGCTCACAAATCCTGACGGCAGTCTGACCGACCGTTCGCACAAGATTCTGGCCCACACCCCGTTCGGACGTTTCCTTGAGCCGGAGGAACTTCTCGGGACGCTTCACTGGCTGGCCTCCGACGCTTCCAAGGCGGTAACAGGCACAATTAACGTTGTCGATGGTGGATTTGACGCTTTCTCGATCTAATGAATATGAAAAAAGATCTATACCTGATGCGGGAGAGCTGGAGATGGTATGGGCCGAACGATCCTATCTCCTTGGACTATATCCGTCAGACCGGCGTGACAGACATCGTCCACGCGCTTCATCATATTCCTAACGGTCATGTCTGGCCTGTTGAGGAGATCAAGGCCCGTCAGAAGATGATCGCTGACTGGGGACTCACTTGGAGCGTTGTTGAAAGCGTGCCGGTGCATGAACACATAAAGACCCAGACAGGAGACTATCTCCAGTACATCGAGAACTACAAGCAGACTCTCCGCAACCTCTCCGAGTGCGGCATCAAATGCGTGACCTACAACTTCATGCCTGTGCTGGACTGGACTCGTACGGATTTGGACTACAGGCTTCCAGATGGCTCCACATGCCTGCGTTTCGAGCGCGCGGCCCTGCTGGCGTTCGACCTTTTCATTCTGAAAAGAAAAGGGGCTGAGAAGGAATATTCAGCCGAGGACATCGCCAAGGCCGAGGCTCGTTTCGGGAAGATGGACGCCGAGGAGATCCACAAGCTGACCCGCACGATGATCGCCGGACTTCCCGGCAGTGAGGAAAGCTTCACTCTGGATCAGTTCCGGAAAGAGCTTGAAAGATATGACGGAATTGATTCCGAGAAACTCAGAAGCAATCTGATCTTCTTCCTGAGTCAGATCTGCCCGGTGGCTGACGAGGTCGGAGTGAGGATGGTGATCCATCCGGACGACCCTCCGTTCCCGATTCTCGGCCTTCCGAGAATCCTTTCCACAGCTGAGGATTTCCGCAAGCTCATCGCCGCCGTGCCGAACTGGTCCAACGGACTTTGCCTCTGCACCGGCTCGTTCGGCATCAGGGCGGACAACGATCTTGTCGGAATGATGCGCGAGTTCGGGGACAGGACTGATTTTGTGCATTTCAGAAGCACGAAACGTGACGCTGAGGGCAACTATTTCGAGGACACGCACCTGGCCGGCGATGTGGACATGTACGGAATGATGAAGACCCTTCTGGAGGTGATGCAGGAGCGGAAGTTCCGTGTCTTCTGCCGTCCGGATCACGGCCACAGGATGTGCGACGACCTTCAGAAGAAATCCAATCCGGGATATTCATGCTATGGCAGGATGAGGGGCATCGCCGAGCTGCGTGGCCTCCAGATGGGCATCGCCGGATCGTTATACCCTGAGAAATAATTATCGGCCGGTGGAGCGGAGTGCCCCGCCGGCATCATCAACATCATATTCACAATGAAGACATTGAAAACCACCTTCCTGGCACTTTGCCTTTCACTCGTGACCGCAGCGGCGGGATATTCACAGAACCACTATCAGCCCACGCCGGAGAATCTTGAGGCTCGCAGGCAGCTCGTCAACGACCGTTTCGGAATATTCCTGCATTGGGGAATATATGCCTCGTACGCGCAGGGGGAGTGGTACCTTAATCTTGGTGGCCTGAACAAGGATGAATATGCCCATGCGGCCTCCGCTTTCTATCCGGCCGGCTACAACGCCGAGGAGTGGGTGAAGGCATTCAAGGATGCCGGCGCCGGCTATGTGACTATCACCTCCCGTCACCACGACGGCTTTTCTATGTTTGACACCAAGGCTTCGGACTACAACATCGTCAAGGCCACTCCTTGGGGTAAGGATGTGATCAGAGATCTCGCTGACGCATGCCACAAAGAGGGTCTCAGCCTGCAATTTTACTATTCCATTCTTGACTGGATCAGGGAGGATTTCCCGATCGGTGAGTCCGGACGCAACACCGGCCGCAAGGGTGACCACCCTGACTATGACCACTACCTTGACTTTATGAAGCAGCAGGTCAAGGAGTTGATGACCCAGTACGCTCCGGTCCGCGCCCTCTGGTTTGATGGCTATTGGGACCACAAGCGCGACTCTATTCCTTTCAATTGGAAAATGCCGGAGTTCTATGAATATATTCATTCCGTCAACCCGGCATGTTTGATCGGCAACAACCATCATATCCAACCGATTGAGGGTGAGGATTTCCAAATGTTCGAAAGGGACCTTCCGGGGCAGAATACGGCTGGCTATTCAGAAGGCCAGATGGTAAGTGACAAACTTCCGCTTGAGATGTGTCAGACGATGAACCACACTTGGGGGTACAGTGTCTCCGACCGAGACTACAAGACTTCCGCCCAGCTTATCGCTACTTTGGCCAAGGCCGTTTCTCTGAATTCGAATCTTCTGCTGAACATCGGCCCACGCGCGGATGGCCGTCTGCCAGAGGCTGCGCTTGCCTTGTTGAAAGAGATCGGGCAGTGGATGAAAGTCAATTCCGAGTCCATCAAAGGCTGTGGCCCCGGTCCGATCGCCGAGCAAGAGTGGGGAGTGTCAACCGCCCCTCTTGCCGGTGGCAAGACCTTCTATGTCCACGTGTTGCAGAACCCCGGCGCCGTCCTTGAGATTCCCGTCGCCAGGAAGGCCAAGGTGAAGTCCGTGACAGCTTTGGCAGACGGCTCCGCCCTAGCGATGAAGAAAGTCGGTGAGAAACTTTTCATCACCCTTCCGGCGGACCTTCCGGCAGAAGATTATGTCGTCTCTGTGACAATGAGATAGCATTTCTGCATATAGCATAATATAAAGAGGCGGGCGGACATTTTCCGCTATGGCCATCGGATTTTCCGGGCGCGAAGCACATTGATGTGTAAGAAGCGAATCGTGGAAAAATTCACTAACTTTGCATGAATTAATTTAAAATGGAGAGTATATGATACTAAAGGATCAGATCGAGGCTCTGCATCAGCGGTTGGAGACGTTGGGGAGGTGTCTTTGACATCCCTGCGAAACGTGGGCAGGTAGCCGCATTGCAGAAGAAGACGGAATCACCGGACTTTTGGAACGACCCTAAGGCAGCCGAGGTCTTCATGAAGAACCTTAATAGCGTGAAGTCTTGGGTGACAGGTTTTGACAAGGCCTCCACCGAGGTGGAAGACCTTGATGTTCTGTACGATTTCGCCAAGGAAAGTCTTGGCGGAAGCACTGACGAGACCGTCACTACAGCGGAGACGCAGGAACTTGAGGAATCATATTCAAAAGCGGTTGAGGACATCGAGGCTTTGGAGCTCAGGAATATGTTGGGTGCGGAGGGGGATAACCTCGGTGCTGTGCTGACGATCAATTCCGGGGCTGGCGGCACTGAGGCGAACGACTGGAGCGCGATGCTGATGAGAATGTATATGCGTTGGGGCGAGAGGAACGGCTACAAAGTGACTGTCACAGACCTCCTTGAAGGTGATGAGGCCGGAATAAAGTCGGCCACCATCCAGGTCGAGGGAGACTATGCCTACGGCTATCTCAAAGCCGAGAATGGTGTGCACAGACTTGTGCGTCTTTCTCCGTTCAACGCTCAGGGCAAGCGCCAGACCACATTCTCGTCTGTTTTCGTTTACCCGTTGGTGGATGACACGATCAACATTGAGATAAACCCTTCGGACTTGGAGTGGGACACGTTCCGTTCCGGTGGTCACGGTGGCCAGAATGTCAACAAGGTCGAGACTGGTGTGCGTGTGCGGCATATTCCTTCGGGAATTGTCGTGGAGAACACGGAGTCCCGCTTCCAGCAGGACAACCGGCAGAACGCCCTGCGAATCCTGCGGTCAAGGCTTTACGACCTGGAACTGAAGAAGCGTCGGGAGAAACAGGCCGAGATCGAGGGCACGAAAAAGAAGATCGAGTGGGGCTCCCAGATCCGCTCCTACGTCCTGCATCCGTACAAGATGGTCAAGGACCTGCGGACGGGATATTCCACCGCAGACACCCAAGGCGTGCTGGACGGCGACCTGAACGAGTTCATGAAGCGCTATCTTATGCAGGAGGGCGCTGGTGGAGCTACGGCTCCAATTGAAGACATAGACTGATAATCACTAAAATATTTCATTAATATGGCTGAATTCAAATATGCTCCGATGTTCCAGTTGGGACCGGACACAACCGAGTACTACAAGCTGACAGGCGAAGGCGTGTCTCTTGGCGAGTTTGAGGGCCATCCTATTCTCAAGGTGGCTCCAGAGGCTTTGACAATGCTTGCGAACGCTGCTTTCAGGGATGTGAACTTCCTTCTGAGACCGGCTCACAACCAGCAGGTTGCCAAGATCCTGAGCGATCCTGAGGCTTCCGACAACGACAAATATGTGGCTCTGCGCTTCCTGCGCAACGCAGAGGTGGCCGCGAAGGGCAAGCTGCCTTTCTGCCAGGACACCGGCACGGCAATCATTCACGGAGAGAAAGGCCAGCAGGTCTGGACCGGCTTCGACGACGCCGAGGCTCTCTCAAAGGGCGTTTACAAGACCTACACTGAGGAGAACCTGCGCTACAGCCAGAACGCTCCGCTGGACATGTACAAGGAGGTCAACACGAAGTGCAACCTTCCCGCCCAGATCGACATCGAGGCCGAAGAGGGTATGGAATATAAATTCCTCTGCGTTGTGAAAGGTGGCGGCTCAGCCAACAAGACCTATCTCTACCAGATGACAAAGGCCGTGCTCAATCCTGGCACTCTCGTGCCTTTCCTTGTGGAGAAGATGAAGACTCTCGGAACGGCGGCCTGCCCTCCTTACCACATCGCTTTCGTGATCGGTGGCACATCGGCCGAGAAGAACCTTCTGACAGTAAAGCTGGCTTCAACGCATTACTATGACGCTCTCCCTACAACAGGTGACGAGACCGGACGCGCTTTCCGTGACGTCGAACTGGAGAAGCAGGTGCTTGAGGAAGCTTACAAGATCGGTCTCGGAGCGCAGTTCGGTGGAAAATACTTCGCACATGACGTGCGCATCATCCGCCTTCCGCGTCACGGTGCGAGCTGCCCGATCGGCCTTGGAGTAAGCTGCTCGGCGGACCGCAACATCAAAGCGAAGATCAACAAGGACGGAATCTGGATCGAGAAGCTGGACGACAACCCGACGCAGTGGATTCCTGAGTCTTTGCGTAACGCAGGAGAGGGTGAAGGTGTTGTGGTTGACCTTGACAAGCCGATGAGCGAGATCTGCAAGCTCCTGAGCCAGTACCCTGTCTCGACTCGTCTGAGCCTTAACGGAACCATCATCGTGGCCCGTGACATCGCTCACGCCCGCCTTAAGGAAAGACTTGACAGAGGCGAGGATCTTCCTCAGTACTTCAAGGATCATCCTGTCTTCTACGCAGGCCCGGCCAAGACTCCGGAAGGGATGGCATGCGGTTCAATGGGCCCAACCACGGCGAACCGCATGGACCCTTACGTCGATCTCTTCCAGGATCACGGCGGCAGCATGATCATGATAGCCAAGGGCAACCGCACACAGGTGGTCACCGACGCCTGCAAGAAGCACGGTGGCTTCTACCTCGGCTCTATCGGCGGCCCTGCGGCGGTCCTCTCCTACGAGAGCATCAAGAGCATCGAGTGCGTTGAATATCCTGACCTCGGAATGGAGGCCATCTGGAAGATCCGCGTCGAGAACTTCCCTGCGTTCATCCTCGTCGATGACAAGGGCAATGACTTTTTCAAACAGCTTGGTCTGTAGTGAACTTAAACGGGCCACCGCGCTGTTGGGTAATCCGCGGTGCCCCGTTATTTATATTTTGGAAATGAATTAGGATGAAGAATATCATCACCATGATGATTGCGGTTGTGCTGCCAATCCTTACGGCTGCACAGCCGCAATCTACTTTTAAGTTGGATTGGGCTTCGACCGGCTCGCATTGCGTGATCGGTGGCGCTCCGTCTTTGATGTTTCAGAAAAAGGCCTTCAACCATTCAGCATGGCGAGGGGAGAAGGTGTTTGCCCAGGCTGTGATCTCGTCCGACTCAGGGCTGAAGGACGTGACATTGTCTGTTTCCGATCTGCGTAACGGGAAATCTGTGATCTCTTCCGAAAACATCACTCTTCAGTTTGTCAGCTTCGTGGTCTCTGACTTGCTTGATACGACCAAATATGGCCAGTGCGGTGTCCGTGAAGACAAGTCCAAGTGGGGCGAAGTGCTTGTCGCTGACGTCCTTGACATTGCGGAGTCCATGAATATTCCGGCCGGACGCAGACAACCTGTCTGGATGACTGTAGGTGTGCCTTCCGATGCGAAGCCCGGGAAATATTCAGGCCGGCTGACCGTCTCATCCGCCGGCGCGAAGTCCCGCAGCCTTAATGTGGAACTGGTCGTGTCCGGGCATATTCTTCCTCCGGCCCACGAATGGGCATTCCATCTGGACCTGTGGCAGAATCCATATTCAGTGGCCCGCATGGCCGGCGTGCCTCTTTGGAGTGACGCTCATTTTGAGGCCATGCGCCCGGTGATGAAGATGTTGGCTGACGCCGGGCAGAAATCCGTCACGGCCACCATCATGAACCGTCCGTGGAACGGTCAGACCGAGGATGCGTTCGGCTCGATGGTCACGAAGATCCGCCGCGTTGATGGCACTTGGCTTTACGACTACACGATCTTTGACCGTTGGGTGGAGTTCATGTTTTCACTGGGAATAGACCGGCAGATCAACTGCTACTCAATGATTCCGTGGGCGTTGGAGTTTGATTATTATGATCAGGCCACCTCATCGAACGCGGCATTTCAAGCCGCTCCCGGCAGTCCGGAGTACAATGAATATTGGGGCTCTTTCATCGCTGACTTCTCCCGCCACCTGAAATCGAAAGGTTGGTTTGAGAAGACTATGATCGCGATGGACGAACGCCCGTTGGAGTCGATGCAGGCTGTTCTTGGCCTTATCCGCAAGGTTGAGCCGGATTTCAGGATCTCTCTTGCCGGAAGTTATCATGAGCCGGTGATTTACGACATTGTGGATTTCAG
>CAKVBK010000004.1 GCA_934725285.1 uncultured Bacteroidales bacterium
GCCATCAAGGATGCCCATCAGGCCGTGGTTGATGAATATGCCACCGGCAACGACATCCTCAAGCAGGTGATCGACCTTGCCCTCCTTTCCAACGGCCTCCTCAAAGGCAAGGCTCTCTCAGACTTCATCGCCCGCAGCGAGAAGGTCATCGCGGACGCCTGCCGAAAATAAATCACTGTTGAATATGGAAATGCTGGACACTGAGCTTGCCGAAGTGCCCGGCTTTTTTTTTATATTCCGGATCCCTCATGGGAACATATTCCCTGTATAGCGCTTCCATTGTGAGGTGAGTCAATCTCGACGTGAGCATATTCCCCGCAAAGTGCCGCCTCGGTTAAGTGTTGCCACATAATGCTCTCCAGAGAGAAGCGATTCCTCTTTCTACCCACTTGATTTTTAGCCGAAAATGGTTATTTTTGCAGACTGTATATGAAGTTGCCGCACAAGGTCGCTTCAAACGAACGTTTAACCTTAATTTTGAAGAATATGGTCAAAGTGAATTTGGGAGGATGCTCCTCTTTTGTGAACAATGCGGATTACAAGGAATATGTCGGCAAGGCTCTGCAGGCGTTTGACGTGCTTGAGAGCGAGACTGGAGCCGGAAATGACTTTCTGGGGTGGAAGCATCTGCCTTCACAGACACCGGAGTCGCTTGTAGATGAGTGCGAGGCTATCCGTGATGACTGGAAGGCCAAAGGAGTGAATCTGGTCGTAGTCATCGGTATCGGAGGGTCGTACCTCGGAGCGCGCTGCGCCATTGAGGCTCTTTCCCACAATTTCGCCAAGCAGCTGGGCGGAGCGAAGGACGCTCCCGAGGTCGTGTTCGCCGGGAACAACCTTTCCGAGGAATACCTCGCTGAACTGATGGATCTCGTGGCCGAGAGAAATGTCGCGACTGTCGTGATCTCCAAATCAGGCACCACAACCGAACCGGCTGTCGCTTTCAGAATCGTGAAAGAGTACATAGAGAAGACTTATAAGGATGCTTCCGAGAGGATTGTAGCCATCACCGATGCCCACAAGGGTGCCCTCAAGACCCTTTCAACACAGGAAGGCTACAAGACATTCGTCGTTCCGGACAATGTCGGCGGACGATTCTCTGTCCTGACTCCGGTTGGACTTCTGCCTATCGTTCTTGCCGGTTTCGATGTGCGTGAGATGCTTGCCGGCGCTGTGGAGATGGAGAAATCCCTCGCAGTCAAAGGCGAGGAGAACCCTGCCGTCCAGTACGCGGCCATGAGGAACCTTCTCTATTCAAAACTTGGAAAGAAAGTTGAGATACTGGTTGCATATAACCCTAAGTTCCAGTACCTTGGAGAATGGTGGAAGCAGCTCTACGGCGAGTCCGAGGGCAAGGATCTCAAGGGAATATTCCCGGCTTCAGTCAACTTCACGACGGATCTTCATTCTATGGGACAGTTCATCCAGGATGGCGACAGGATCGTATTCGAGACTGTGGTCAACATCGAGAAGAGCAACCGCGAGGTCGTGATCGGAAGCGACGGGCAGAATCTTGACCAGCTCAACTACTTGGCAGGGCAGCACGTGGAGCATTGCAACGCTATGGCCCAGCTCGGAACAAAGCTCGCCCACATTGACGGTGGCGTACCTCAGCTTGAGGTTTCCATCGAGAAGATCAATGCCTTCAATCTCGGAGGTCTGTTCTACTTCTTTGAGTTCGCATGCGGTGTCAGTGCCTACGTTCTTAGCGTGAATCCGTTCAACCAGCCTGGAGTCGAGGCCTACAAGAAGAACATGTTCGCCCTCCTTGGCAAGCCTGGTTATGAGGAGCAGGGTAAGGCTCTTCAGGCAAGACTCAAGTAAATCAAAGGCTTATGACCTGCGAGCAGAAATTCGGGGACATTTATGGACGGGAGCCGGAAGGGCTCTCGTTCTGTCCTTACCGTGTCTGCCCGATAGGGGCGCACTCTGATCATCAACTTGGGAAAGTGACTGGTTTCGCCATAGACAAAGGCATCCACATAGCTTTCGCCCCGAAGAGAAACGGTGTCATAGAATTGTCATCGCTTCAATTCCGCAAGCGGGCCCAATGGCACGTCAACGCTGTCCCGGAGGAAAAACAGAACGATTGGGCCGATTATCTCCGGGGGGCGACCGCCCAGCTCGGGGCGCTGCTTCCGTTGCGTGTGGGTTTGAGCGGAGTGATTGAGGGCTCCCTTCCGATAGGAGGTTTGTCTTCCTCGGCCGCGGTCATAATTGCTTTTCTGAAAGCCTTGTGCACGGTCAATGGCCTTCATCTGACCGACAAGGAGCTGATTCTGACGGCAAAAGCTGCCGAGAATGAATATGTCGGAGTCTCTTGCGGCAAATTGGACCAGAGTTGCGAGGTCTATTCCAAGAAGGATCATCTCCTTTACCTCGACACCAAAGATGACAGTTACGAGCTGATACCGACATCTCCGGCGATGAAACCATACGACATAGCGATTTTCTTCAGCGGAGTGGAACGTACCCTTGCCGGCAGCAAGTTCAATATGCGCGTGGATGAGTGCCGCAGCGCTGCTTATGCCCTCAAGGCCTACGCCGGAATGGACTATGGCAAGTTCGGAGAGACCAACCTTCGTGATGTCCCTGTCGAGGTCTATCACAAATATGCGGATCGCCTCCCAGACAACTGGCGCAAGCGCGCGGAACATTGGTACACTGAATATGACCGTGTCCGGCGCGGCGCGGAAGCTTGGAGGAGGGGAGACATCGAGGAATATGGACGTTTGAGTTTCGAGAGCGGAAGATCCTCTATCGGGAACTGGGAGACAGGTTCTCCTGAACTCAAGAAGATCTATGATGTTATGACCCATACAGATGGCATATATGGCGGACGTTTCAGCGGAGCTGGATTCAAGGGGTGTTGTATGGCGATAATAGATCCGACGATGAAGGAAGACATATTCAAAAAGGTTGAGACAGAGTACCTTGCCGAGTTTCCGGATTTGAGGGGGCATTATTCTGCCTACATCTGCCACAGTGCTGATGGTGTGAAGATATGAAATGTTTGATTCTTGCGGCCGGCTACGCTACACGGCTTTATCCGTTGACAGAGAATTACCCGAAGCCGCTCCTTGATGTTAAAGGTAAAACCATTCTGGACTGGCTTGTCGATGACATCAGATCTTCCGGACTGGTCGATGAATATGCCGTGGTGACGAACCATAAGTTCGCCGAACACTTCCGGCGGTGGGCCGCTGGCCGCCCGATGGACAAGATTTCGGTCGTGGATGACGGTACCTCAACAAATGAGACTCGTCTTGGAGCTGTCAAAGATATTCAGTTCGCCATAGATGCCTTGTCGCTTGACGAAGACATACTGGTTATAGCCGGGGATAACGTGTTGGATTTCAGCCTTGTGAAATTTATTGAATATGCCCGTTCCAAAGGAACGTCATGCATGATGCGCTATTACGAGCCGTCAGTGGAGCGGCTTCACAAATGCGGTGTTGTGGAGATAGATCATGATGATCTGGTTCTGAATATGGCCGAGAAGCCGTCAGACCCTCGTTCGCATTGGTGTTGTCCTCCGTTTTATTATTACACCCGCAAGGATGCCCGCCTGATTCCTGCCGGAATCGCCTCTGGCTGCGGTACAGACGCGCCGGGCAGCTACATCGCATGGCTTTCAACCAAATCGCCTGTGCACGCTATGGAAATGCCCGGCCGGCGTTACGACATCGGTAACCTTGAAAGCTACCGGACAGTCTGTGAGTCGTACGCCGGAATCGTGAAATAACAGCTGCTAACGTTTTCCCCTGAAAAAGTCCTGCATAAGTGCGGAGCACTCTTCGGCGAGGACACCGGCCTGGACCTCTGTCTTAGGATGAAGGAGTGACGGGGTGAACATCGAATATCCTCTCTTCGGATCCAGAGCCCCGTAGACAATCCTGCCGATCTGTGCCCAGTTGAGAGCTCCGGAACACATCGGGCACGGTTCGACTGTCACATACATCGTGCAGTCATTGAGGTATTTCCCCCCCATGGCCTCAGTCGCCGCCGTTATCGCTATCATCTCGGCGTGGGCTGTCGGATCGTGTAGTCTTTCGGTCATATTATGTCCTTTGCCGATGATCCTGCCCCTGCACACCACAACGGCTCCTATCGGAATCTCATCCTCGTCAAACGCGAGCCGCGCCTCTTTCAGCGCCTCTGTCATATATTTCTCGTCAATGTCCATCTGGTAAATGTTCTGCCGCATGCCCGAATGTTTTCTATGGAAATCATTCACGGCTGGCTTGTCCTAAGGGTCTTCCGTTACGGACACCGATAGTTGCGATGTCCTCTCTAAAACAAAAAAGCAGGCCTGAAAGACCTGCCCTAAAACGGTATCTGACAGATTACCACCTGTCCTCAGATGATACAGTCAGCTTTTTGCGTCCGTGACGACGACGGGAAGCGAGTACGCGGCGGCCGTTGGCGGTTGCCATTCTCTCACGGAATCCGTGCTTGTTCACGCGCTTGCGTCTGGATGGTTGAAATGTCCTTTTCATATCTTCTTATTTTTATATTTTTCCAATGCGGACTGCAAATTTAAGTCTTTTGCCGCAAATAGCAAAATATTTTCTTCCTTGAATATGTTTATATTCACTAAAAAATCCTTTTTTGTGGGTATCTCTTAATGTTATCACTCCAAAAGAACCCGTTTCTATGGTTTGGCAATGCGGCAGCGGCTGAGCTTTGCAGCTTTTTCAGGATCGAGGATGCCAGCTTTCTGGAGGTTTGACACTGTCCAGGCAGATTTTGGAGAATTTTCTTTGAACAGGACAATGCTCCGTGCCGCTCTTTTCCCGATGTAGGGATGTGAGGCAATCGCGTTTTCCGGCAACGTCCATAATGAATACGGAGGTGTGGCTGCCGTGTCCACTTTTATGAGGTCTTTCAGGTTGTCGAACTTTTCCTGATCGAAATGCCAGATGTCCATCAACTGTTCCGGGTAGGAATATCCTCCAAGCTCCTGCCGGTATGACACCATCTTGCCTGCGAAGAACTTGCCGATCCCGGGGAGTGACATAAATGCCGTTGAATCAGCCGAGTTGAGTTCGATCTTCGGAATCTGGATGAACTTTTCCAGTCTTCTGTAAACGGAGTCCTCCACCACGTAAGACTTCGCGAAATCGCTCTTGCGCCGGAATCTGCCGCCCTTCTGACGGTAATTGTCGATTGACTGCGCCTGTTTTTGCGAGAATCCAAGCCGCATCAGATCGTCCACGCTGACCGTGTTCGGGTCGAAGCGGAAACTCTCGTATTTTCTCGGGCTGTAGTGTCGTCTGATTTGCTCGGCTTGGGTGGAGTGTTCGGATTTTTTGCGGAATGTGCCGGTCTTATACTTCGCTCCGGCAGACTCAGCGACCAGTCCGTTGTTTCCTTCGCTGTCGACAGATCGGTACACCAAAGCCCCGTCTCCTGCACCAAATGCCTTACCTGACCTGTTCGGTACACCAGAGAGCTTCCCTGTGTACCGTTGTGCCCCAGTCGCAGAGCCGTCCGACGTGACCGCATCGTTTGGTCGCAGAGCCTGTCGAAGCGACCGGGCCTCTTCGGTGTCTGATCCTTGAGTCCGCGCATAGACAAACACTGTGTCCGGCTCATCGTGGTTGGCGATGAGCCTTGCGACAGAGGCCTTGTGGATGAACAAGGCGGCTTGGTAGCCGACAATGAGAAACAGCAGGGCCACGGCCCCGACAACGAATGAAGCGGACGGCTTTTTGCCATCCTTGTTGGAGTTGAAGTCTTTCATAATATTCGGAAAATATTCTGGTTCAGGTCATAAGGAAATATTCTTGGATAAAACTTGGATAATAAGAGGATTCTTTGTGGACCGGGCGGACATATTCATTAACTATTCTTCCGCATCGGATTTCCGCTTTTTCTTCTCAGGCGGCGCTCCGGCGACGACGATGACGATCTCTCCCTTGGGCTCGTGCTCCTTGTACCATGCTGTTACTTCCGCAAGGGTGCCGCGCCTGTGCTCCTCATGGATTTTGGAGATTTCTCTCGCCACCGAACATTCGCGTTCCGCACCGAAATATTCAATGAACTGGTCGAGGGTTTTCACCAATCTGTAAGGAGATTCGTAGAAAATCATTGTCCTGGGCTCCTCCGCAAGGGTCTTCAGCAAGGTCTGCCGGCCTTTTTTCACAGGCAGGAAACCCTCGAAACAGAACCGGTCGCAAGGCAGACCTGAAGAGACGATCGCCGGAATACATGCGGTGGCTCCGGGAAGGGTCTGAACCTCGATCCCTTCGGCGGCGCATGTTCTGGCCAACAAGAATCCAGGGTCTGATATTCCTGGCGTGCCGGCGTCGCTTATCAGGGCGACATTCAATCCGCCAAGGATCCGTTCCTTGATCATCTCGGCAGTCTGGTGTTCGTTGAATTTATGATGTGACTGGAGTTTGCCGTGGATGTCGTAGCGATGGAGCAGGACGCTGCTGGTTCTTGTGTCCTCGGCAAGGATGAGATCCGCGTCCTTAAGCACCTGGACGGCTCTGAAAGTCATGTCATCCAGGTTTCCGACCGGTGTCGGGACTATGTAGAGGATTCCGGGCATGTTACCTGAGTTTTCTGCGTACGGCCATCATCAGCCTATAGACAGGCTCCGAGTTCAGATCCCACTCGGGAAAGTTTGTCTGGATGTATGACACAGCCTCGTCTAGGGTCGCCATGGCATTGAAGGCACTGATCGTGTTCTGGAACAGCAGCGGATCCTCTCTGAACAGCACGTTGATCAGCAGGACCCTGTCGTTCAGTGAGATGGCGCTGATGATGTTCTTGACCTGGAGCCCAGGACGATCCGTCCGCCATGCCTGGTTGTCGGCCATCACATCCATAACCGCGGTCTCGGTTTTGGTGCTGTCTACAATCGCTTTTCTTGGCTGTTGAGGCCACTCGACCTCATCGGCTTTGAACAGGGGCTCGTCTTCCGTCTCGATAGGAAGATCGTCTCCAAACGGAAGGTCGTCCATCGTCTGGCCCTCCGTCCCTCCGGCCGGCTTAGGTGCATGCTCCTCAGCCGGAAGATCTTCGCTGACCGGATTGAAACCATCGGTTTCCGGGCTTGCCGGACCAGCGGCATATCCGGTGACCGGATCCTCAATGACAGGCTGCACGCCTATGTCAGGAATGTCAATGTCAATCGGATCATCGTCTGTCGGAGTGGCCGGAGATTCGGTGGACGCCGTCATTTCGGCAGTCTCGGTGACGGAAATCGCGGCGGAAGCGGCATCACCGCCAGCTTCCATGGACTCCACGACCGCGGCGGGTTCATTGGCCGCTGTCTCAAAGCCAAAAGCGCGCACCTCATTTTCGAGAGCCTCAAGTTCCTCCTTTATCTTGCTGATTCTTTCCAGCAGAGCGGAAAGCCTTTTTTCGTCGATGTTTCCCATAAAAATACTATCTTTGCCTGACAAACCGGAGGGCGGAAACCACGCCGCACCGCAAGGTTTGCGAGTGTTATTGATTATTTCAACAAATCTAACGAAATGTTTTCAGAAAACATAAAAAAAACCGGATGTATTGAAGTCATCTGTGGCTCAATGTTCTCCGGCAAGACCGAGGAACTGATCCGCAGGATCCGCAGGGCAAGGTTCGCGAACCTCAGAATCGAGATTTTCAAGCCGACGATCGACACAAGATACTCGGAAGACGATGTTGTCTCGCACGACTTCCACAAGATTCCGTGCCATTCCGTGAAGGACCCTAAGGAGATGCTGAACGTCGGCCCTGAAGTCCAGGTCGTCGGAATCGACGAGGCCCAGTTCTATGACATGTCGCTTGTTGATGTCGCGCAGGAACTTGCCGACCGTGGAATACGTGTGATAATAGCCGGCCTTGACACCGATTTTCTCGGGAAACCTTTCGGTCCTATGCCTTACCTGATGGCCGTCGCCGAGGAGGTGAGAAAGGTTCATGCCATCTGTGTCAGGTGCGGAAATCTCGCGAACCATTCCCACAGATTATCACACAACACAGAACTCGTGGTCCTAGGAGAAAAGGATGCCTACGAGCCTCTGTGCCGTGAATGTTACAATAAGGCGATGGCCGAGGAACGTGAGGCTTAGTCCTTCACGTTCTTCAGCGCCTCGCGTACCTTTGCCTCGATCTCGTCGCAGAGCTCTTGATTGTCCTTGAGCAGCTGTTTTGTGGCCTCTCGTCCCTGAGCCAGTTTCTGTTCGCCGTAGCTGAACCATGAGCCGCTCTTGCCCACGATGCCATATTCAACACCAAGGTCGAGAATCTCTCCGGCGTGGGAGATTCCCTCTCCGAACACGATGTCGAACTCGGCCTTCTTGAAAGGTGGGGCCATCTTGTTCTTGACAACCTTCACCCGTGTGCGGTTGCCCAGGGCTTCCTCACCGTCCTTGAGCTGCGTGGTCTTGCGCACGTCGATGCGGACGGACGCGTAGAACTTCAATGCGTTGCCGCCTGTCGTGGTCTCCGGATTGCCGAACATCACGCCGATCTTCTCCCTGAGCTGGTTGATGAATATGCAGCAAGTGTTCGTCTTTGCGATGTTCGCCGTAAGTTTCCTGAGCGCCTGGCTCATAAGCCTTGCCTGGAGCCCGACCTTGTTGTCTCCCATCTCGCCCTCGATCTCGGCCTTCGGTGTCAGTGCGGCGACCGAGTCGACCACCACGATGTCGATAGCTCCCGAACGGATCAGGTTGTCTGCTATCTCAAGCGCCTGCTCGCCGTTGTCCGGCTGTGAGATGAGCAAAGTCTCCAGGTTCACCCCGAGAGCCTTCGCATAGGTTCTGTCGAATGCGTGCTCCGCGTCGATCATCGCCGCGATGCCGCCCTGTTTCTGCGCCTCGGCGATAGCGTGGATCGCCAGAGTGGTCTTGCCGCTGGATTCCGGACCGTAGATCTCCACGATCCTTCCGCGTGGATAACCTCCGATCCCGAGCGCGTGGTCAAGCGCGACGGAACCGCTCGGAATGACCTGCACGTCCCATTGTGGCTGTTCCCCCAGCTTCATGATCGTTCCTTTCCCGTAGTCTTTCTCAATCTTGTCGATCGTGGCCTGCAGCGCCTTGAGCTTCGCGGCGCTGGTGTCAGTGGCCTTAGCCTCTACCTCTTTTGCCATAATGATTAAATAATGTTGTTAGTTGTTTTTGGGCGAAAAGATGTCGCCTTTGTGACAAAGATATAAAATTACGTCCAATCCGGCGTTATTTTTCACTAAATTTGTAGTAAAATGATAAACTCGAAAGATATGCGGGAGCAACTCTTGGGAAAGACCCCAGATGAACTGAAGGAAATAGCTTTGAAAGTCGGTCTGCCTGCCTTTATGGGCAAGCAGATCGCTCAGTGGATGTACGGACGAAAGGTCCGTAGCATAGACGAGATGACCAACATCTCAAAGGTTGGACGTGAGAGGCTTAAGGAGGAATATTCCCTTGGAGTGATCATGCCTTCGGCCTGTCAGGTCTCGTCGGACGGCACCAAGAAATACCTTTTTCCGATCGGGGAAGGCAACGCCGTCGAGGCCGTGATGATTCCGGACGACGACAGAAAGACTCTCTGCGTCTCTTCCCAGGCCGGCTGCCGCATGGGATGCAGGTTCTGCATGACAGGACGCCAGGGATTCCATGGCAATCTCACAACAGCGGAGATCCTTTCCCAGTTCATCGCCATCGACGAGTCGGCGGATCTGACGAACACCGTGTTTATGGGAATGGGCGAGCCGCTTGACAACTTCGACAATGTGATGAGGGCCATCGAGGTCCTGACGGCGGACTGGGGATTCGGTTGGAGTCCCAAACGCGTCACACTTTCGACGATCGGAGTCCTTCCGAACCTGAAGAAATACCTTGAATCGACCCGTTGCCACCTGGCGGTCAGCCTTCACAACCCGTTCCCTGACGAAAGGGCGGAGATGATGCCGGTGCAGAAGGCATGGCCGGTGCAGGAAGTGATCGACATGATCCGTGAATATGACTTCACGGGCCAGCGCAGGGTCAGCTTTGAATATACGATGTTCGCGGGTCTGAACGATGACAAGCGTCATGCCGATGCGTTGATACGGCTGCTTCGCGGGCTTGAGTGCAGGGTGAACCTCATCCGATTCCACAAGATCCCTGACGCTCCGTTCGAGACGACTCCGCAGATCATAATGGAACGCTTCAGGGACAGGCTTTCCAATCATGGAATCACCTGTACGATAAGGGCTTCCAGAGGTGAGGACATACTCGCCGCCTGCGGGATGCTGGCCGGAGAGCATAGGAAATAAATGAATATAAGAATAACTATGGAAACGAGAATCAGAAGGATAGTGGCATCGTTGGCCGTGATGGCCGCATCGGTGTTTTTGGCGGCCGCTCAGGTTCCGCATTCTGTGCTGGACAGCAGACGGGAGGCCAAGGATCTCAGGGTCGATAAGATCAAGCGTAAACTTGACTCGATCAGAGCTGTGCGCCATCGTCCGACCGTGGCCTTGGTGCTCAGCGGAGGCGGGGCCAAGGGCGCGGCCCATGTCGGGGTGATCAAGTACCTGGAATCCATCGGAATGCCGGTTGATGTCGTGATGGGAACCAGCATGGGAGGCCTTGTTGGAGGCATTTATGCCTTGGGCTACAATGCCGCGCAGCTTGATTCCATAATCTGTGACATAGATTGGGACATGGCCTTGAGCGACAAGGTGCCAAGGGACTACCTGTCATATTCATCGATAAAGTACAAGGAGAAATATGTCCTTTCTTTCCCTTTCTTTTACGACAGAAAGGAATATTTGCAGATGAAGGAGTACGATCAGCAATATACCCGCCGGGTGGAGGACATCCATTTCGGCGCCGGTGAGGCTGATGCCACGAACATGGTCAAGGACAATCTGCTTGGGAGTCTTCCTTCCGGAATGGTGTACGGCCAGAATGTCAACAACATATTCAGCTCTCTTTCAGTCGGCTATCAGGATGAGACTGATTTTTACGACCTTCCGATCCCGTTCCTTTGTGTGGCCACAGACCTTGTGTCTGGAACGGCCAAGATCTGGACTGAAGGCAAACTCAACACGGCGCTGCGTTCAACCATGTCAATCCCGGGGCTTTTCGCACCGGTCCGCGTGGATGGAATGGTGCTGGTTGACGGCGGCATGAGGAACAACTACCCGACCGACCTCGCGAAGAAGATAGGAGCCGACATCGTGATTGGGGTGAACCTCTCTGACGGCTATAAAAGTTACAATGAGATCAACAATCTTGCGGACATCATCAACACCGGCATTGATATGCTGGGCCGCACGTCGTTCGAGTCCAACATCGACATCCCTGATGTCAACATCAAGCCTGACCTGCACGAGTTCAACATGCTGAGCTTTGACGACAGGAGCATCGACACCATCATCAACCGTGGCTATCAGGCCGCCCTTGCCGTGGCGGACAAACTTGATTCGATAAAGGCTGTTGTCGGCCCGGACGTGACAACCATACACAATGATCCCGCCGATGACATCCGGCTGAGAAAAGTGCTTGTCTCCGGCGTGGAGATCACCGGCGTCGACGACAAGGAGAGCCTGTACCTGATGAACAAGATCAAGGTCGGAGCAGGATCCAGGATGGGCAACGCCGAGATTGAGGATGCGGTTGCCACGATATTCGGAACCAACGCTTTCGATTATGTGAATTACGAGCTTCTCGGGGACGAGGAACCTTACAGGTTGAGGTTCAACTGCAAGAGGGGGCCGATCTGTCAGCTTGGGCTCGGTGCCCGTTTTGACACCGAGGAGATTGTGTCTGTACTCGTGAATCTCGGTGTGGGGGTGCATAAGATCCAGGGGTCCTCATTGGATTTTACGGGGAAGGTAGGGACTAATCCGAACGCCAGTCTGACATATTCCTACATAACTCCGAAAGGTATGTCGTTCAATGTCATGGCCGGAGTGAGGTACACCGACAGAAACACGTTTAGTATTGGTGACAACAGGTTCAGGATCAATTTTTTAGATGTTCGCCAGGAAATATTCCTGTCAAACATAACCTGGTCCACGTTCTATCTTAAGACAGGCTTCAGGAATGACTACTACAATGTCAATTCAGTGATGGCGGAGCAGGCTTTCGGGGACTATGATGTCAATCAGCTGTGCAATGATTATGTGACTTTCTTCTTCAACGCGCGCAAGGATTCGTTTGACAACGCCTATATCCCGACCAGGGGGAAATCTTTCGGCTTCTCCTACGATTGGGTGTTCGGCGGCGGACCTCAGAAGTTCAACAACTTCCACGCTTTGACCTTGGATGCCAAGGAGGTTGTGGGCGGTGACAGGTTCGCTTTCATTCCATCTCTGAATATCCGTTATCTTATCGGAGATGAGGTTCCGGTGCCTTTCACAAACACAATGGGAGGAAGCATGGCAGGCAGGTATCTGGACCAGCAGATTCCTTTCATCGGGATAAACAACGCAGCGGCGATGCAGAAGATTCTCGGGGTGGTCCGGACAGACTGGCGTTTCAAACTGCTCAAGAACAACTACTTGACGGCAATCGCCAACTATGCGCTGTCATGCGATGAGATTTCGGCTTTCAAGAATTGGAACGAGGAGGTGTCTGGTTATCTCGGA
This sequence comes from uncultured Bacteroidales bacterium, assembly GCA_934725285.1. Classification (GTDB taxonomy): domain Bacteria; phylum Bacteroidota; class Bacteroidia; order Bacteroidales; family UBA932; genus Cryptobacteroides. Next base: position 12,563 of record CAKVBK010000004.1, read on the forward strand.
TGCGGACTTCAATACACTTACAACTCGATAGTCGGCCCTTTAAGTTTCAATGTGCACTGGTCAAGCTACACACACAACGTGGGACTTTATCTGAGCCTTGGCTTTGATTTTTAGTAGGGTATGGAAGAGTTCGCCAAGGTTCTGGACAGGCTTCAGGCTCAATGTGTGAAGAGGGAATATTGCCGCTCTGACATATTCAGAAAGGCTATGACCGCCTTTGAGGGGGACAGGGACACCGCGGAGAGATTGGTGGCATCCCTTGTTGAGGATCGCTTTGTTGATGACGCGAGGTACGCCGCCGCTTTCGCCAGGGAGAAGGCCAGGCTTGCCGGATGGGGGCCGGTAAAGATTTCCTTTGCGCTCACTGCCAAGGGATTATCCAAGTCCGTTGTCTCAGAGGCGTTGAAGGAAGTAGATCAAGAGGACGCTGACCGTCGGATGGTTTCGGTGCTTGAGACGAAGTACCGGGCCCTGAAAGGCGACCCGCAGGAAAAGTTCAAACTGATCAAATTTGGATTGACAAGAGGCTATGAATATGAAAAGATAGCTCCGGTGGTGGATGATATATTGAAGAAGAATAGTTAAATTTGCGCCTCGGATAGGTGAGGACCAGTGTCTTCGCTGATTCAGCACACGTTTTTGAGAAAGTCGAACTTAATTCAACAGATATGAAAGCGATAGTAAAAACCGATTTCAGCTTGCCGGGACAGGTTGGAAAGTATGTCGGTAAGGTACGTGATGTCTACGACATTGACGGAAAGTATCTCGTGATGGTTGTCACAGACAGGATCTCCGCGTTTGATGTGGTTCTGCCTGAGGGAGTGCCGTACAAGGGACAGGTTCTGAACCGCATCGCCGCCAAATTTCTTGACGCGACGGCCGACATCCTGCCAAACTGGAAGGTGGCCGTGCCTGATCCTGCTGTCACTGTCGGCTACAAATGCGAGCCGTTCAAGGTTGAGATGGTCATCAGGGGGTATCTTGCCGGACACGCATGGAGAGAGTACAAGGCCGGAAAGAGAACCATCTGCGGAGTGGCCATGCCGGATGGTATGGTCGAGAACCAGAAATTCCCGGAACCGCTTGTGACTCCGACCTCAAAGGCCGCCGAGGGACACGACGAGGACATTTCAAAGGAAGAGATCATTGCCCAAGGCCTTGTCGGACGGGAAGATTACGAGAAACTGGAGACTTACACCAGGGCGATTTACCAGCGTGGCTGCGAGATAGCGGCTCAGCACGGCTTGATTTTGGTCGACACCAAGTACGAGTTCGGCAAGAAGGACGGTCAGATTTATCTTATGGATGAGGTGCACACTCCGGATTCCTCCCGGTATTTCTACGCCGAAGGATACGAGGAGAGGCTTGCCAAGGGTGAGCATCAGAAGCAGCTTTCCAAGGAGTTTGTACGTGAGTGGCTGATGTCCAACGGTTTCCAGGGGCAGGTGGGACAGAAGGTCCCGGAGATGACTCCAGAGGTCGTGGCCGGGATCTCTGACCGCTACATTGAACTTTACGAGCACATCACCGGTGACAGGTTCGACAGAGCGGATTACACCGTCGAGGCTATCGAGGCCAATGTCAAGGCTTGTCTTGATGGCTTGAGATAAGAAAGTCGCTCCGGCAGGCTCTGCTGCCTGTCTGTTGTGGCCCATGATCTTGTCGAAGGGTCTTGATGCAATGGACGGTCTTAAACGAATATACGCCCGCAACTGCGAGGTGAGAAGGATTGACAGGACGGTCGCCGAACCGTTCCTTCAATCCTTTCACCGTTTGGGTTACACCCGATGCCGCCATCTCTACGGATTGTACGTCTGCCGAGGCGAGGATATTCCTACCGGCACATTGGTGGCTGTCGCCGGTTTCTCCGCTCCGAGGGTCTGGCGTAAAGGTGTAAAGGACATCCGCTCATGCGAGTGGATCCGTTACGCCTCGTTGGATGGCATCGGCGTTGACGGCGGAATGGGCAAACTCCTGAAAGCGTTCGTGGCGGACGTGAGACCTGACGATGTAATGAGCTACGCTGACGCCTCATGGTCGGATGGTGACGTTTACCGGAAACTGGGATTCGCGCAGGAGGAAGACAAGGTTTTCCCGGACGGAAACCGGAGCCTGAAATTTAGATTGAGACTGACTGAATATGAGTAGGTGCCGGACATTGGGTGGACGGATATGTAGGCTGCTTCTGATCAGGCTGCCGTTGGCTTTTTTCGTGCTGACGTTCGTGTGGGCGCTTGTCTTGAAATGGTGTCCGGTCTATGTCACCCCTCTGATGGTTCAACGGATGATTGAGCACACCGGTGACAGGAACTATCATATTCATAAGACTTGGGTGCCGTACGACAGGATTTCTCCCGAGATGGCCCGCGCCGTGATAGCCAGCGAGGACAACCTTTTCGACAAGCACAACGGGTTTGACTGGAAGGCCATCAGGCAGGCTAAAAAGGAATATGAGAGCGGCAAACGCCGCAGGGGAGGGAGCACGATATCGCAGCAGACTGCCAAGAATGTGTTTCTGCTTCCACATAAATCAATGGTACGCAAAGGTTTCGAGGCTTATTTCACAGTTCTGATAGAGTTCCTTTGGAGCAAGGAGAGGATTATGGAAGTTTACTTGAACGTGGCTGAGATGGGCAAGGGAATATTCGGAGTCGAGGCCGCGGCGGAGCGTCATTTCGGATCTTCCGCGGCCAGGCTTACGCGTCGCCAGGCATGCCTCATCGCCGCGTGTCTTCCTAATCCGCAGAAACGCAATGCCGGCAAGCCAAGCTCTTACATAAGCGGGAGGGCTGGTGACATTGCTGCTTTGGAGCCGAAGATCGGCTATCCGGACTGGGTCTATCACAAATAGCCGGACCCGGATCCGACCGTAGCGATTGCCGTTTGAGAAATTTACATTATATTTATTGGCGATTACATTGGGTTGAAAATGAAGATACTGGTCACAGGCGCCGCTGGATTCATCGGCTCGGGATTGATGGCGAGGCTCGCGCAGAGAGGGGATGAGGTTGTCGGCCTTGACAACATCAACGACTACTATGATGTCCGTCTCAAGTACGGAAGACTTAAGGAGAATGGTCTCGACGGACCGTTTGAGGAGGGAAATGTGGTGGCGAGCGTGAAATACCCGACATGCCGTTTCGTCAAGATGTCCATCTGCGACAAGGCCGCGCTGGATTCCATGTTCAAGAGCGAAAAATTTGATGGCGTGGTCAATCTGGCCGCCCAGGCCGGAGTGAGATATTCGATAACCAATCCTTACGTCTACCTTGAAAGCAACCTTCACGGATTTCTGAATATTCTTGAGGCATGCCGCAACTTTGGTGTGGGGCATCTTGTCTATGCTTCCTCAAGTTCGATCTACGGGCTGAACGAAAAGGTTCCGTTTTCCGAGGAAGACATGGCCGACTGTCCTGTCAGCCTCTACGGCGCCACCAAGAAGGCCAATGAATTGATGGCCCATTCCTATTCAAAGCTCTATGGTTTCGCCTCCACAGGACTTCGCTTTTTCACGGTCTACGGCCCGTGGGGCAGACCGGATATGTCCCCTATGCTTTTCGCCTCGGCCATCGCCAAGGGTGAGCCGATCAAGGTCTTCAACGGCGGGGACATGATCCGTGACTTCACGTATGTCGATGACATCGTGGAGGGAATGATACGGGTTATTGACCATACTCCCAAGGCTGAAGAATGCCGCCATGGCGTTCCTGCGAAGGTCTACAATATTGGTTGCTCGCATCCTGTCAGGCTTATGGATTTCATCAGCGAGATCGAACAGGCCTACGGCAAGCCTGCACAGAAGATTTTTCTTCCGATGCAGGCCGGGGATGTCTATCAAACCTACGCCGACACCACGAAGCTTGAGACTGAGCTGGGCTACAAGCCGGCCACAAGTCTTCACGAAGGAATATGCCGGTTTATGGAATGGTACAAGAGCGACCTTAATCCGTTGAGATAATCACCGGTCCATGACTAATGGCAGCCAGAATGAGGAAGATCGCGGTAATATTCGAGGAAAACATTTTCGACCGTAAGGGGGCGTTCAACGCCAAGTGCGCCAGAGTCAAGTATCTGGCGGATCTGACCGGGTGGAAGATAGATGTTTACTGCATCCAGCTCTATCAGGATGCGTTTGTCAGCTCGGTTCTTGGACACCGTTGTCTTGACATTCCGGGAGAGGGAAAGGTTTCTGAAAAGCAGCTCCGCAAACGGGATTCCGTCACATTGAACGGAATCAGAATGAATCTCGTATGGAAGAATTATTCCATTCTGGATCATCTGCTGTTCTACAAACTGCATCTGAGGCCGGTCTGCTACCCTCGCTTTTTGAGGAAAAAAGTGGATTTATTGAAGGAATATGATGTTGTGGCCGCTCATTCTTTCGTCGGCGGGTTCATAGCTTTGGAGGCCAAGCGTAAGTACGGGATTCCGTTTTACATCACGTGGCACGGTTCCGACATACACACCACTCCTTTCAGGCATTCTCAGATCAAGGAAATGACTGCGGGGCTTATCCGCGAGGCCGGGATGAACTGTTTTGTCAGCCGTGATCTGATGGCAAGATCCGATGAGATAGGCTCTGGTTCCAAGACGGTCCTTTACAATGGATGTGACGGGATGTTCTTCCGCTATGATGACGCCAAACGGCTGGAATTGAGACGGAAATATAATGTGGACGGGAAGAAGGTCGTCACCTACGCCGGAAACATGCTTCCGGTAAAGAATGTCGGAAGCCTTCCAGAAATATTCCATAAGGTTCGTGAGGTGTTTGACGGTGAGATGGATTTCTGGATTGTTGGTGACGGTGGATTGAGGGCGCGTGTTGAAGAGGAGATGAAAGCCGATGGCTCGATGTCGTGCCGTTTCTGGGGGAATATGCCCCCGGAGATGATGCCGGTGATATTCAATTGCACTGATGTGCTGGTTCTTCCGAGCAGAAACGAGGGCCTTCCTTTGGTGGTGGTCGAGGCGGCTGGATGCGGGGCGAGTGTGGTCGCGTCACGTGTCGGTGGAGTGCCTGAGGTTCTGGACCCGGCTTTCACCGTGGCGCTTGGGGACGGTTTCTCCGACAGGATGGCTGAAAAGATCGGAGAATGTCTTGCGGGTGCGCCTCAGGCCATTGACCTGACCAAGTTCGACTGGCGGAGCACAGCGCGTCATGAGAAAGCGGTTATAGATAAAATTCTTGCGGATGACTAAAGTTTCAGTAATATGCCCGGTCTATAACGCCGAAAGATTCCTTGGAAGGTGCGTGGACAGCGTCTTGTCGCAGACCTTGCCGGATTTCGAACTTATTCTTGTCGATGACGGCAGCACTGACGGCAGCGGAAGGATTTGTGACGAATATGCTTCCGCAGATTCCAGAGTGAAGGTCATCCACAAGGGCAACGGAGGGGTCTCTTCGGCCAGGCAAGCCGGTATGGAGTCGGCGTCCGGAGAGTATTTCATCCACATCGACTCGGACGATTGGGTTGACCGCGGGTTGCTTGAGCGAATGTACGGGACCGCTTTGCGAGAGGAAGCGGATGTGGTCTGCTGTGATTTCTATCAGGTGTTCAAGGACCGGAGAGTGTTGTCAAGGGAATGCCATCCGGAATATTCCCAAAGGATGATAGCCGAGGCGCTTGCCGGAGGCCGTATGGCCCATTCGCTGTGTAACAAGCTTATCCGCCGTTCCGTGTTCAATGATTATGGCTTGTATTTTCCGGCCGGGATGACGGTCGCCGAGGATGCCTTTGTCTGTCATTCGTTGTTCATCCGTGGCGTCAGATGCGCGTTTTGCGAAGGTGTTTATTACTACTATGACCGCTTCGGCAATGTGTCGTCGCTTACCCGTTCGAAATATCGTAAGAGTCTGGAATCCATCTATTTGTGTGTCGATAAACTGGCGAATACCCCTGGTGATGAAGTTATCCGGAGCCTTTCGCTGGAGACAATGAAGGGAATAGCCAAATTGAAAGCGTTCCACTGCCTTCCGGCAAAGGAATTCGTTGCCATGTACCGTGAGATAAACCGCAGGTATATTCTCGGCAATATTCTAAAGATGAATGGAATAGAGGGCTATGTGGCTTTGGGGTTGCTGATTCGCGACAATAAGATTCCTTTGAAGTTATACAATCTGCTCAGGTCCATTTTCGGGAAAGACTGACAGTGGGCGGCGGCTGAGAATGTCGGCGTGATCTATCTCAACGCGTCAGAAAACACCTTGAAGATGTTCCCCGCCACCGAGCCTGTCCCGGGTGTCTTCAAAGCCTCTTCATAGAAAGACTTTCTGTAGTCTTGCATCGTGTCGTTCCCGCCGATGACCACGGAATCGATGAAACGTTCAATATCTTCCAAACCGTTTCCGAAATAATGCCGTTTTAGGCATTCCTTTCCGAAATCGTTGACGCTTCCCGCGATTCTTTCCTTGCTGTGGGTGATGAACATCAGCGGTTTGCCTGTGTAGAGATATTCGGTCATGAAAGAGCAGCAATCGTGGATGAGAGCGTCCGAAGTCATGAAAAGGTCGTAGTACTCTCCGTCGGCGAACGAAGTGTTCGGCATGGCGGCCCATTTGGCGTAATATTCCTCTGTCCGCCCGCTTCCCCAAACATCATGACGGCGCAGCTTCTCTTTGAGCAGCGGATGCGGTTTGAACACGAACTGGACTTTGGATGAATATCTTTCCGCAAGTTCCAGCATTCCGTCAGCGATCTCCAGAAATGTGGAGTAGTCAAGAACATCAGACTTCAGCACGGAATGGTGTGGCGCCCAGATGACTCTTTTGAGGTCGGAGCCGGGATTCTTCCATACGCTGCACGATGAAGTGTCCGCAAGATAGTCCGCGAACGGAAATCCGCAAACCACGATGTTGTCCCTTCTTGTGTAGAGGCGCTCTTTCTCACGCTTCCTGGAATATTCAGTGGGGTAGAACAGCCGCCAGCAGATGTTCTTGTACAGCTGGTTGTACAATTTCGGGATATCGTTCAGCGGAATGCCGTATGGAATGTAGGCGAACAGGCTGTGTCTCATAAACTTGTCCACGCTGAACTCCTCGCCTCCCACTCCGTAGGGCTGGACGTAGAACAAGATGTCCGGAGCGAATCCGACGAGGTCGAAATATTCATTCCTTGAGAAATCATAGCCTTCTATGAACGGAAAGCCTTTGGTTTCGAAATGTCCGCGCAGCTCTTCCTGTGTTTTCCGGAAGGTCTCTTGCTCGTCGCTTCTTTGAGGGAATGTGACAATGTAGGGGTCGAACCTGTCACTGTCCAGAAGCATGCGGAACAGTTTGTCGTTTTTCCACATCCCGAGATTGATGATGAAGAACACGACCTTGATCCTTTCTTTCATGAAGACCTTGTCCTCTATGGCATGAATCCTTCTGTCGTAGATGTAGGTTTTCAGACGTTTCCTCGCATCGGCGATGACGTCCTTCCATAGTGTGTGAATATTCCCGCTCATCTTTTGAAAAGTTGTTTGAGGATGGACTGAAGCTCTTTCAGCGCGGGCAGCCTGAAGATCCAAGACAAGAAAAGGTAGACAGCCACGCTTGAAGTGGCCGCGACGAGTATCAGCGGCAGCGGGTTCAGCGGCAGCATGCCTGATGCCATGAGCGAGACCGCAAGCACAATCAAGGACAGCAGCAGGTAGGGAAGTGTCTGGAGGAACTGTTCCTTGAATCCGTAGCCAAGCAGACGTTTGGTGTAGTAGGTGTTGCAAAAGAAAGCGATGAAGTCATAGACGGCCGCGCCGACGCAGATCCCGGTGATTCCGAGAAAACATGAAGCGAACAGGATCGTGAAGGCGATGGTCTTCTTCACGACTTCCAGTCTCAGCACGAGGTCAGATCTCCCCTTGACGTAGAGCAGGTTAAGGTTGATCTTTGTCAGACAGTCGTACATCCACCCGAAACAGAGGATCTGGAGGAAAGGCACGCATTCAAGCCATTTGTCTGTGACAAGGAACCTGATCAACGGTTCCGCGATGCCCGCAAGAAGCATCATCAGCGGGAATATCGCGAAAGCAGAGACCGACAGGAAACGTCTGTAGGCATCCAAAAGCACGGCATCGTCATCCTGCACCTTTGAGAGCACAGGGAACGAGACATTGTACAGGACTCCGGAAAGGGAAGTGCCTGCCATCGTGGCAAACTTGTTGGCTGTGGTGTACTGCCCAAGGTCTGCCGGAGTGAATCTCTTTCCGATGATCATGCTCCGGATGTTGGTGTAGACGCTTGAGATCAGCGACACCAGCACCAGCTTGGAACCGAAAGAAAAAAGCTCATTGAATATTCTGCCGGAGAAAACCAGGGATGGGAACCACCTGACACACATCACCGTCAGTAAGAGTTTGAACATCGAGAGGCTGACCGACTGCGCCACCAGAGCCCACACTCCGAATCCTGAATATGCCATCAGGATTCCGGTGATTCCAGAGAGAACCGCGCTTGCGACATTTATCTTGGACTGTGTCTTGAAGTCAATCCGTTTGGTCAGCTGGACTGTGTTCGTGGCCGAGAGCGCACCGATGACCAGACTAAGGGAGCTTACTCTTGCGATGTCCTTCAGAAGTGGCTGCCCGTAGAAATCAGAGATGAGCGGGGCGGCCGCGAACATGATTCCATAACAGACAAGGCTGACTCCGACATTGATGTAGAACACCGTTGAATATGTCGTGTCGTCGCATTCCTTTCTCTGGATCAGCGCCGAAGAGAAGCCACCGTCGATGAATACCTGGCTGATGGCGAGGAAGATCGCCAGCATCCCTATCATTCCGTAGTCATCCGGAGAAAGCAGCCTTGCCAGAACAATGCTGACAAGAAACTGGATTCCCTGCACGGAAAATTGTCCGGCGAAACTCCACAAGACACCGGAGACGGTCTTCTTCTTCAGGTCTGAACTCATCTTTAGGCCGCTGACGTGCTACACCCAGAATTTGTCCGTTGGTTTGCGGAGGTCAAAACACACCGCATCTCCTTTTTGCGCCTCGATGGCCAGAATCTTCGACGCGAACAAGGCGTCGTGCAAGGCTATGCCGACATTGTAGCTCAGAATACGTTCTGTGTCATCGCTTCTTCCTTCCTTCTCTTTCCCGATGACCTCCTGAAGTTCGGCGAACCTTCTGAATCTGTCAAAGTACCTGAATCCTCTGACGTGCGCGGTGTCATCCGCGAACACCTTGTCGAACACCGTGTCGCAATTCTGGAAGCCTCTCGTGTGCACCGGAATGACCAGACATCCGGGCCTGAAGCAATACAGATCGTCACAGATGAGCTCGTCGGCCTGTGTGACACAACTATAGATCACATCGCTTTCCCTGATGACATCCTTGGCAGAGTCCATCACGGAGAACCGCACATTGTCAAAGCTCTCAAATCTTTTGATGAAATCTTTGGAGTAGCCCTTGTATTCCTCAAGGATGACGTTGTGCATAGTATCTTTTTCAGAATCCAGAAGGCATGCCAACGTAGCCCTGGCGGTGTTCCCAAGACCGATGAATGAATATGTGACCTCACCGGATCGCCTTAAAGTCTGCGCCGCAAGCGTGGCCACGGCCCCGGTTCTCATCGCCGTGATCCAGTCGCAGTCCATAAGCGCCAGTAATTTTCCGGAAGATGCCTCATAGACAAGAATGTCGCTGCCAAGCACCGGAGCGGCCCCGTTTATCCGATGCACCAATTTGAGACAGAACCTGTCATATTCTTTGGGAAGCAGGCATGGCATGGATGTGTAAAAGTCAATCCCTTCCGGGTGAATGCTGCACTTGGGCGGAAGCTGCGAATCTTTCTTGATGGAAAAACTTTCCTTGATCCATTCCACGCATGTCGCCGGGGATATGCCAAGGCCCTTTATTTTCTCGAAATCAACTATCAGCATGTTCTTTACTTTAATTGTGAGCTATTCCAAGTCTGTCCAGAGCCTCGGTGAACACGATGAAGAAGTCCTTGATGTCATCCTCATCGATGGCTCCCAAAGAGCAGAGGCGGAATGTGTCGCTTGTGGAGATCTTGCCGGGGTAGATCGTGAATCCCCTTTCGTAACAGTAGTCGTGCACCTTGCCGAAATCCCATCCGGGATCGTCCGGGTAGAGGACAGAGACGACAAGACCGGACTGTATCTCTGGCTTTATCGCCTCCTTGAGTCCGAGTTTGGCCAGTCCGTCGTGTATCGCCATGTTGACCCTGAGGTGACGCCCGTATTTAGGCATCTCACCCTCGGCGTAATATTCCTTCAGTCCCTGCAACGCGGCGTAGACTGTCTGCACAGGCGGTGTGAAACGCATCTCCCCGTTCTTCTCGAATCCGGCATATTGCTGGTACAGATTGCAGTAGAACGATCGCACCGGGTAGTCCTTTGATTTCACGACCTCTGCTGTCCTTCCGATTACAAACGAAAGTCCGGTCATAGCCATGATGCCTTTCTGCGCCGAGGCCATACAGAAATCAATGTTATCCTTTTCCACATCGATGGGAATCATCCCGAGAGATGATGTTGTGTCGGCTATGAGTATCGCCCCGTGCCTGTGTGCCGCCGCTCCGATCTTCCTTATCGGGTTGAGCACTCCGGTTCCGGTCTCGTGGTGGCAGCAATAGACCGCGGCGATGTCAGGATTCGCGTCCAATGTCTCATCGATGACCTTGAGGTCAGGAATGTCATAGACAGAGGATTTCAGGTCGATGTGCGGCAAGCCGTAGCACCGACAGACCTCAGCGGCCCTGGAACTGTAGGCACCGTTGTCAACGATAAGCATCTTCCGGCCCTCAGGCAGCAGCGAGTTGACGCAGACATCGATGCAGATTGTGCCAGAGCCGCAGAACAGCACGCTTGTGTAATCCTTCGGGTCGGCGTGCACGACTCCGAGAATGTCCTTGCGGAACTGTGCCATCCTTTCGGCGAACTCCTTTTCCCTCGGACAGATGTCCGGGACGATCTGCGCCATCTTGACCGTGTCCGTCGTAGTCGCCGGACCCGGGTTCAGGAGGACGTTGCGCTTTATGTTCAATTTGTCTATGCTCATTTTACATTAGTACATTAGTCATTCATTCGTGATGTCAGCGTCATTTGTCCAGAAACGACATCAACGCGTCGCGGTTCTGGATCGGCGTGGTGGTGGGGCGGCCAAGGTCTTTCCTGTTGCCTCTATGCACTCTGACCTCAAGCAGCACCGGTCCTTCACAAGTCTTTATCTTTTTCAAGGCCGCGGCCAGTTCCACGGCGGTGGAGGCGAGGACAATCTCCTTGTAACCCAGAGCCTTGGCCACACCCGTGAGGCTTATTTTCAATCCAACGGTCGGCTGTCCGCCCACGGAGTCGTGCGCCCCGTTGTTGAAGACCACGTGTATGAAATTCGCCGGAGCCTTGTCGGCGACAATGGCCATCGAGCCCAGATGCATCAGGACCGCCCCGTCACCGTCGAAGCACCAGACCTTCCGGTCCGTTCTCTCAAGGGCGATTCCGAGGGCGATCTGGCTGGCGTGGCCCATAGACCCCACCGTGAGGAAATCCCGCTCGTGCCCTTGACCCTTGGCCGCCCTGTACTCGAACAGCTCCCGGGAAATCATTCCTGTCGTGGAGACGATGACATCCTTCGGGCCAAGAGATGAGGCGGCCGTCCGGATGGCCTCTTCCCTTGAGAGAGGATATTCATCAGCTTCGCTCATCTGCGGCGTGTATGGCCCGAATGTGTTTTTCCTGACGATTAGAGCGAACGCCTCACCGGTCTCTTTCATGTATCCGACAGCCTTGTCCAGCTGTCCGAGAAATCCGCTCTCGTCCTGACACATTATCTCATTCCTTATGCCCATCGCGTCCAGCAAAGGAATCGTGACCTTGCCCTGCTTCACGTGCTGTGGCTCATCATGGACTCCAGGCTCGCCTCTCCAGCCAATGACCAGAAGGACGGGTATGTTGTAGACCTCCTTGTCAGTCAGCGATGCCAGCGGGTTGATGGCGTTGCCTTCTCCGGAGTTCTGCATATAGACGCAAGGAATATGTCCTGTCGCAAGATAGTGCCCGGCGGCAAGCCCGACAGCCCCGCCCTCGTTGGCCGCGATGATGTTGTGCCTGCCGTCAATCGTGTCCGAAATGAAGGCGCATACGTTCTTCAGGAGCGAGTCCGGCACTCCGGCGAAAAAATCAATCCCTTTCGCGGCGAGTGATTCAATGAATATCTTGGGAGAAATCATGGCCCTTATTGTTTCTTGGTTCCAGGAATGAGGCTGAGAATTTCCTTTATAGGCATGCAAAGGCTGTCGGCCTCCAATGACCGGCCGTGTTCCAGAATGGACTTGGCGCAGTTCACCATCGCCGGATAGGCGCTTCGCAGCATGTGGTTCGCATAGATGACCACATTGATGCCCCAAGAGGACAACTCTGTCTCGGTGAACTGGTTGTAGGTCGTCGGCACCGCCACGATCGGCGTGTTCCTGTCTGTCTCCCTGAATCTGAGGCAGAACTCCTTGATGTCCAATCCATCCTTGTTTTTGGAATGGATCATTATTCCGTCGGCTCCGGCATGCACATAGGCCCGGCAGCGTTCAAGCGCGTCCCCGATCGGTTTCCCGGCGATCAGAGACTCGCATCTGGCGATGATCATGAAGTCCTCTGTGATCTGCGCGTCCTTTCCGGCCTTGATCTTGGCGCAGAACCCATCTATTGTGTCCTGAGTCTGCACTGCATCGGTCCCGAAGAGGGAGTTCTGTTTAAGTCCTACCTTGTCCTCGATGATGACAGCGGAGATTCCGAGCCGCTCCAATGTCCTTACCGTGAACACAAAATGCTCTATCTTTCCGCCTGTGTCACCGTCGAATATGACCGGTTTGGTCGTCACTTCCAGCGCGTCGTTGAGATCGTGCAGCCTGGTGGTGAGATCGACGGCCTCTATGTCCGGCTTGCCTTTGGATGTGGAATCCGTCAGGGATGATGACCACATTCCATCGAACTGTCTTGTCTCTCCGTTCACCTCCACCGATGTCTTCTCGATGATGAGTCCGGTCAGGCCGCAGTGTGATTCCAGTATGCGTACCAGAGGCTTTGCCTCGATCAGTCTGCGCAGTCTTTTCATCCTGATCTCAGGGGTCGTCCCGAATCCTTCGATATCCTCGGCAAGCTTTGAGGAATTGATGCCCTGTGTGTATGGAATCTCTATGACTTCACCGCCGATTTCCTTCATCACCCTGAACACCTCCTCGCGGATCTTTCTGGCGGAACCATCCTTCCAATCATCTCCGTGGATGATATAGTCGGGGCGGTATTTCCTGAGGTTGGCCACGTAGCTCCACTCATCCTGCGGCACGACATCCGTCACACCCTTGATGCTGCGCACGACAGCCTCCCTCTGCTCATACGTCAGAACAGGCAGCCTTTTGTGTGTGGCGATCGCCTTGTCCGTGAACAGCCCTATGATCACGTCTCCGTACCTTGCCCCTTCCGAAATGATGTTTGTCAGTCCAGGGTGCATCACATCGGCTATCATTCCGAGATATACTTTCTTTGCCATTCCTTAATGTTCAATCTTGTCAGTATCAATTTCTTGCATGCTTTTCCCGATAATGTGGAAAATAAACTCAGCAAGACAGCGGCTCTAAATTTTCAAATATAGTCAAAAAACACCGAATATCCCTCTTTTTGCGGTTGGAAAACTATGCGGAAAGCTAGGCGGCCACACTATCGGTCACACGATCCGGGAAGTGATCCTCGGCTTGTCCAGCATATTATCTCCATTTCCCAAAGGCGCGATTGTGACATTCAGTGGTTGTCGTATGGTTGAAAAATTAGACCTCTATGATGCTTTTTTGTGATATTTTGGTGAAGTGGTTTAAATTTTGATATCTTTGTCCTTTGGTTTTAGGCAGCCAAATCGCTGCCGGACGACAAGTAAATCATTAACAGTTTTATAAGTTATGAAGAAAATTTTCACAACCATCCTTGCGGCATCAATGATGCTCGTTGGAACAGCGGCTCTCGCGCAGCCTTCAATCGGTCTCGGATTCGCCAACTCTACAGACAAGGTCAAGTCTGGAAGCAACTCAACTTCAACCAATCTGAACGGCTTCTATGTTGGTGGTTCATACAACATCAACCTCGCCGGCGCTCTGAGTGTGGCTCCTGGAGTGTACTACTCTTTGCTTACCAAGAGTGACGCTGACAGCTATTTTGGACTGGTGGACACCAAGGTTGACGTGACAGAACACTATCTTTCAGTACCTGTGATGTTTAATGTTGGCCTTAACCTTGCCGACGGCATTGTCGGAAGGGTCTATGCAGGTCCTACTTTGGCTTACGGCCTGGCGTCAAACACCAAGGTCAAAGGTACCGTGGCTGGTTTCTCAAAAGATGCGAAGATCGACAACTACGATGATGACTACAACTACAGCCGTTTCGACGTTATGCTCGGTGGCGGTGTCGCCGTTGACTTCTTCGATATGGTCCGCTTCAACGTCGGCTACGACTACGGCCTTGTGAACCGCTATTCCGGTGACGGTGACATCACCCGCCACAGGGGACAGCTCAACGTAGGTGTCGCCTACCTCTTCTAAGGCTTGGATATTTTCAATGAATATGAACGGTCAGGGCATGTCCCTGGCCGTTTTCTGTATGAAGATACTCATTGGTTCCGTATTCTCTTGGTGGGGCTTCGGAAAATTTTGCTGTCTCGATATTGGATTGGAGTTAAAAAATATTATATTTGTGGTGGCATAGAAGAGATATAACCTGATATTCCTGATTTATAAATTATAATCAATTTAGGTATGAAATCCGTTAAAGTACTTGTGGTGGCCGCAGCCATTTTAGCGTCATCGTTTTCAGTTTCCGCGCAAAGCGCCGGAGGATTGATCCGTGTCGGTTATTCTCCTTATACTTTGAAAGATGATTCCAGCATCAACACTTCTGGTATGATGGCCGGTTTTTCAATGAGCAGCTATGTTTCGTCAAGTGTGCCTGTGTATGCTGACTATGGCGTTGATATTCACTATGCTTGGAAGGACTATTCTGTCTCTGACGAAAAATTGAAACTTAATTTCGTGACAGCTGTGATTCCTGTGAACATCGGCTACCAGTTAGACATCAAAGACTCTCCTCTGTCATTCCGCCCTTATGCCGGACTGGCTGCCGGGCTGAACATTCTGGCAAATGCGAAATATGATGGGGAATCCGCGAGTTTCTTTGACACTTATGGTGAGGGTGACGATCATTGGAAGAGATTCCAATTGGGTGTCCAGGTCGGCATAAAGGTGGTAATAAAGGATATGCTCACGATTGGTTATGAGTACCGTCCATTCATTACCGAAGCAGTTGATGGCGTCAAGACTTCGTATAATACTTTCTTTATCGGAGTGCCGTTGCGCTTCTAAGTCGTTCGGACAGTACTGAGATTTGGATGTCAGTGTTTTGTGACAACGTGACAGCGGAGCTTGACGCTCTTCATTCGGAAGAGAAACGGGTGACGCTGCCACGGTTTTTCAAATGCGGGCCCGGGGAATATGGTGAAGGAGACCATTTCCTCGGGGTTGTTGTGCCAGATGCCCGCGGCGTGGCCAAAAAGCATTCGGGCGCGTCGCTGTCTGAGATCGGTGAGCTGCTTGAATCCCAATGGCACGAGGTCCGGCTTTGCGGCCTGATAATTCTCGTGCTCCAGTGCCGGAAGTCCGTACCCCGTGAGGTTCTCGATTTTTACCTTTCACACACCTCCCGGATCAATAATTGGGACCTTGTGGATCTGTCGGCCCCGGCGATAGTGGGAGGGTACCTTCTCAGGAATATTCATGAGAGGAGACTGCTGTGTTCATTGGCGGAGAGCGGCTTGCTTTGGGATCAGAGGATCGCTGTCGTCTCGACTATGACGCTCATCAGGGCTGGAGAGCTGGACGACACCTATAACATTGCGGTCAAACTGATGCGCCACCCTCACGACCTGATGCACAAGGCTATAGGTTGGATGCTCCGGGAGGCCGGCAAACGCGACCAAGGCCGCCTGGAACTGTTCCTTGATGAATATGCCGCTTCGATGCCGCGTACGATGCTCCGTTACTCGATCGAGAAGTTTCCTGAGCCTCTGCGCAGGCGTTATCTCCAGAAAAAATAGACGAAGTCAAACTGGCTTCAAGACTTCGACGGCGAAATCCGCCATATTTTTGTTCTGGCGGCCCTATCCGACAGAAACGCTCTCGATTCTGATTCTGAAAGTCCCTGACGGGGCTTGGACATCCACTTCGTCTCCGGCCTTTCTTCCCATCAAGGCCGCGCCGATCGGAGACTTGCATGAGATCTTCCCTTCCTCAAGGTTCATCTCGTGTGGGCTGACGATTGTGTATGTCATTCTGACGTTTGAGGCTATATTCGTGAACTCCACTTTGCTGAGCAATGAAATCTGGTCTTTCGGCAAGGCCGAGGTGTCGATGATTCTTGAATATTGCAGGACCTTCTGCAGAAAGCGTATCCTGCTGATGGCTTTCGCCTGCGCCCTTCTCGCCGAGCGGTACTCAAAATTCTCGCTTAGATCTCCCTGCGCGCGGGCTTCTGACAGATCGTCCTTGATCCTTGGATATTCAACATCGATAAGATGGTTAAGTTCCGCGACAATCTGGTCGTGGCGTTCTTTAGACAGATATTCCATACAGTGTCTGTTTTTATCTTTGGCAAAAATACGAAAAAGTATTGTTTTTAGACTCCCGTCCGCTCCTTTGTTTTGTCTGTGGATGGCGCATTTCCGCGGCACATAGCGTCAAGACTGTCTGAGTGGCCTGTTTTGTCTTTATTGATAGGTCTGATTCGACATAATGACAGCTTAGTGCGACATTTTGTCACGAAAATATGACTGTTTGTCGTCCTTTTGACACCTAAATGGTGTAGGCACGTCTGTTGTCTATAGCTTAGATGTCCCGCTTGAAAGAGCGGGGCGGAAAAAGAATATAAAAACAAAAAAAAATAGGAGATTTAATTATGTTACCAGTATCAAAAAAGTACAACAACCAGAATTGGTTACCGAACATTTTCAATGATTTCTTTGACAATGATTGGATGGTTAAGACCAATGCGACCGCTCCGGCGATCAACGTGTTGGAGAACGAGAAGAGCTATGACATCGAGCTTGCGGCTCCTGGTATGACCAAGGATGATTTCAAGGTCAGCCTCGACGACAACGGAGATCTTGTCATCAACATGGAGAAGAAAGAGGAGAACAATGAAGAAAAGAAGCACGGACACTATCTTAGACGTGAGTTCTCATATTCAAAGTTCCAGCAGACGATGGTTTTGCCGGATGATGTTGAGAAAGAGAAGATTAGCGCATCGGTTGTCAATGGTGTCCTTAAGGTCAATATCCCTAAGGTCCAGAAGCAGGAAGCGCCGCAGGCAAAAAAAATCATAGAAATTAAGTAAAAAAGTTTGCGAGTAAAATAAAAATGCCTATCTTTGCATCCGCATTCAGGAAAACAACCGGAAACAACGGATGCAAAGTCGCAGGGTGCGGTAGTTCAGCTGGTTAGAATGCCGGCCTGTCACGCCGGAGGTCGAGGGTTCGAGTCCCTTCCGCACCGCAGAAAGTCTCGGAGATTGTTCTCCGGGACTTTTTCTTTTGTGTTGATGAAATTTTTGTTAATCGTTTTTAGCATACGGGGCGACTAAGGTGTCTTACTTTATGTAAAACATATTTAAGCTCTATGAAACTAAAACTCATAACAACACTTTTTCTGGTCGCTCCGCTGCTTTTTGGTGGGGTTTCCTGTCAGAAACAGAGTGAGTCTGAGGTGCACGACACTGTTGTCATCCAGACCAAGTTGACCGCCAAGACTCCGGCCACGCTGGCGGAGGGAGGAACGGACAAGATCACGATCTACGCCACATGTGACTGGTCGCTCGAAGGCGAGGACTGGTACACAATCACGCCTTCAAGCGGGCTCAAGGGAGTCAGCGAGTCCGTCATCACCACTCAGCCAAACACAACCGGAGCCGACCGCACTGGAACCATCCGCCTGAAAGCCGGATCGTACACAAGCACTTACACGTTCACCCAGGCGGGCAAATAATGAAAGTCGAAGACTACAGACGCATTCTGGATTTCTTTTTCAGTGGAATTGAGGTCTCTGAGGAACTGAAGCAGCGGTACCTCGGTTGGCTTGCCGTGCATGGCGACGAACCTCAAGTGAAGGCTTTGCTTGAGGAATATTGGGGCTCGGTCACCTCCGAGTCTCCGGATTTCGACTTGTCGGCCGGATTGGACAGGCTCATGAACTCACTCGGCGAAACGGGAATTGATTCCGGCGCTTCGGCGGGATCAATGGCCGCGAATGGAACAAAGCCGGCGGCCGGTCCGGTGCGGGAGCATGCCGAAAGGACTGACGTCTTGGCCAAGAGAACCGGCTGGCTGGCCGGATTCCTCGCTGTGAGACCTTTGAGGTACTGTGCCGCGGTGGCCGCGTCCGTGGCTATATTCATAGGCGGTGTGGCCGTGGCGAGACTGGGCATGACTCCGGAAAGGGAGACCGTGCTCATGGCTTCATCTGACAACACCAGTTCCTACACCTTGCCTGACGGCACCCATGTATGGCTCAACCGTGGCGGCCGGCTGTCCTACAACCAGGATTTCGGCGCACGTGAGAGGATCGTTGCCATTGACGGTGAAGGCTATTTCGAAGTCACTCGTGACGAAGACTGCCCGTTCATCGTGAATATGCACGACAACTTGCAGGTCAAGGTTCTGGGAACGAAATTCAATGTTCTCAGCAACCCGGCCGGCCATTCCGCCGAGGTGATTCTCCGAAGCGGCTCGGTACAGGTGTCCGACACGGAAAGCAAGGAGCTTGTGATTCTGAAACCAGACCAGAAATATTCATGGAACATGGGCCGGACTGAGGTCACGGCGGTGAATTCCGCTGACTGCTGCCGGTGGTATGAGCGCCGTCAGTCCTTTGACAATGCCATGCTTTGTGACATCCTTGAAAGTTTGTCGCACAAGTACCAGATCAGGATAATATGCAATGTCACAGACCTTAAAGACAAGCGGATGTCGCTTACAGTCACGAATGAATCCATAGAGGACATCATGGATGTCGTTTCAACCCTCCTTCCTGTCCGATGGGAACGTCATGGGATGACAATCATAATTGATAACAAAAACCAAAAACACTAATATTAATGAAAGGAACATCTAACATTCTTCCTTCATTCACCAAAACTGTCCTTTGCCTTTTATGTGCCATCGGGCTCTCGCTCGGTGCGTATGCCCAGAGCCGGACAGCGAACGTGAATGTCAAGGATGTGACAGTCAAGGAACTCCTGAAGGCCATCGAGGCCGGAAGTTCCTACACTTTCGCCTATGTGGACACCGACATCGATCTTGCCCGCAAGGTCACGGTGAACGCGAAGAACGAGGACATCGAAGCCATCATCAAGAAGGTGCTTCCAGGTGTCAAGGTCGAATTCAAGGACCAGAAGATCCTTCTGAGCAAGAAGGCTCCTGAAGCCAAACCTAAGGCTTCGGGGGCGGAAGGCCCGAAAGTCATCACGGGCAGGGTCGTGGACAAGTCCGGTCAGCCGGTGATAGGGGCTATGGTCATCGAGCGCGGCACCAACAATGGAACAGGAACCGATCTTGACGGGAACTTCGAGCTTAAGGTCAAGAGCGGGGAAGCCACGCTTGACGTGTCCATCATCGGCTACAACAACGCCTCGGCGACATTGACGGCAGGCCAGTCCAAGGCCGATTTCGTGCTTGAGGAAGAGGCCATCAAACTGGATGATGTTGTCGTCATCGGCTACGGCGCGCAGAACAAGAGGGATGTCACGACATCCATCGCCTCCATCAAGGCCGAGGACTTCGCCAACACTCCGACCACGGACTTCCGTGAGTCTATGGCGGCCAAGATGCCGGGTGTGCAGGTAATCAACCTCGGAGGTCAGCCTTCAGGCAACGTCTCCGTGAGGGTCAGGGGCATCCAGTCGGCCACGTCTGGCAACGACCCTCTCTATGTCATCGACGGAATCCCTTGCGACTCAAGGGCTTTCGCCAACCTTGACGGCAGCGACATCGAGAGTCTTGAGGTTTTGAAGGACGCGTCGGCGGCCGCCATCTACGGATCAAGAGGATCATGCGGTGTCATCCTTGTCACCACCAAGCGTGGAGCGAACTCGGAGACTCCGGTGATTTCCTACGACGGACAGTTCAGCGTCTCGAATGTGTCCAAGAAGATTGACATGCTTGACGCCTACGAGTTCGCGGAGATTTTCAAGGAGGCCAGAGACGGAGCTTATCTTTTCAATGTCCCCACCGGTTCGATCGGAGACCCTTATGGCGGCCGTCCGGAGAGTTACCACTGTGTCGATCCTCTCATCACTGCCTATCTCCAGGACAAGACCGGAACCTTGACAAACACTGACTGGCAGGACGAGATCTTCCGTACCGCTCTCTCGCACAAGCATGCTCTCAGCGTGTCGGCGCGGACCAAAAGTTACAACTACTATATCGGTGTGAACTACCTGAACCGTGAGGGAACGATTATCGGATCTGATTTCGAGAGGTACGGACTCAGGGCCAATCTTGATGGCAAGAAAGGTAAACTCAAGTACGGAGTGAGCTTCTCGCCGTCATATTCAAAGACCAACTATGTGAACTCCGACGGCCAATACGGCAGCGATGGTGTGATCGCGTCGGCCTTGATGGCTCCTCCGGTCTTCCCTGCCTATAACTCTGACGGTTCCTATAACTGGGACATGAACGGATTCCTGAAATTCAATGTCTATAACACTCAGACCAATGAGGTTTTGAATCCTGTCGCCTTGGCTCTGGAGATAGACGATGTCAGGGAGAAACTGAATATGGTGGGCAACATCCACGCTTCCTACGAGTTCATCAAGGGACTTGAGTATAAAGTCACGGTCGGCGGCGACTACTATTCCTACATCAGGAACTACTATCGTCCGTCCTACATTCCGCTCAAGGGATCGAAGTACTACGACAAGCCTTCGGCGCCTACCGCGGCGAACTACACTCAGTCTTATTTCCATTGGAATGTCACGAATCAGATCTCGTTCAACAGAAAATTCGGTGACCACTCGATTAACGCGGTGGCGGTGTACGAGGCTGAGAAACAGGCTATCCAGACATCGGCCATCAAGGGAACCGGAACCGAGGGTGACGACAAGATCAGGACCACCAAAGGAAAGACCATCTCGATTGACGACACCTACAACGACAAGTACGCCTACACTTTCGCCTCTTGGCTTTTCAGAGCCCAGTACTCTTACAAGGGGCGTTACATGTTCTCGGCTTCGATAAGAGGTGATGCATCCTCGCGGTTCGCGCCGAACACAAGATGGGGATATTTCCCTGCCGCGTCCGCCGGCTGGAGAATCAGCGATGAGAACTTCATGAAGAACACCAAGAGTTGGCTGAATGACCTCAAGCTGCGCGCGAGCGTCGGTCAGACCGGTAACGCTCAGATCGGCAACTCCGCTTACCTCGCTCTGTACGGTTCCAGCAACCTTGACCTTGGAAACGGAATCGTGAATGCGATGTATCCTTCCCAGATCGCCAACAATGAACTTGGCTGGGAGAAGAACACCCAGACCAACATCGGCTTCGACGCGAACCTTTGGAACGGTCTTCTCGGCGTCAACGCGGACTTCTACTATTCGAAGACCACGGACATGCTTTTCAACATTCCTGTGTCATCGGTGTCGGGTCTTACAAAGTCGAATGTCAACATCGGATCGATGCAGAACAAAGGAGTGGAAATCACGTTGACTTCCCATAAGTCGTTCGGAGACTTCTCCATGGACTGGAACGCCAACTGGTCGCTGAACAGGAACAAGGTGCTGTCCCTTGGTGACGAGGATGCTCCGCTGATTGTGGCTTCTTCATATTCAGGAGCCAACTACATCACGAAAGTTGGCTATCCGGTAGGTTGCTACTACCTTCTTGTTCAGGATGGCATTTTCCATAACCAAGAGGAACTCGACACCTATCCTCATTTCGAGACGACCGTAGTCGGAGATTTCCGCTTTGTGGACGCCAACGGTGACGGCAAGCTCGACAAGGACACTGACCGTGTGATAGTGGGCAACTATATGCCTGATTTCTACTATGGATTCGGTGTTCAGCTCGGCTGGAAGGGACTTGACCTGTCGGCGAACTTCCAAGGGGTCTACGGCAACGAGATCCTGAACCTTGAGAGACGTTACCTTCTGAATATGGAGGCGTCGTCGAACATGATGAAAGAGTCCCTGAACAGGTTCCCTTACGGCAATCTCAACAGAGCTACCAGAAAATCCTCCGGAAACAACGGTTCATGCACATCCACCTTCCATCTTGAGGACGGATCCTACCTCAGGCTTCAGAACCTCTCGCTCGGCTACACGATGCCGGACAAATGGTTCCGTGGCACCACCATCTCAAAGATGAGGGTTTACATCCAGGGAACGAACCTGTTCACCCTGACCCATTATTCAGGCTACAACCCGGAGGTCAACAAGAGATCGACCAATGCCCTCAGCCCGGGCGAGGACTATTGCTCATACCCTCTTTCACGAACCTTCAGCGTAGGTGTCAACTTTAATCTGTAATGAATATGAAGAATATCATAAAATCTTTGTCGATCGGCCTTGCCGTGCTTGGCTTTGCTTCCTGCGGAGATAGTTTCTTCGAGCAGTATCCGGCGAACACCGTGACAGAAGGCAACTATTACAAGACCGATGACGATTTCAACCAAGGAGTCTATTGCTGCTACGACAAACTTAAGACACAAATGGGCTTTTTCCTCACAGAGCTGGCCTACAGAAGCGATGAGTGTGTTTTGACGTCCATGGCCGTCTCCACCCAGGACAGATATGACCTTGATCATTTTCAGGAGAGGTCCAACAATGGAATTCTCAAGAACATCTGGAACGCTTGGTATAATGGAATATACCGCTGCAACGATGTCCTTGACCACATGTCCGGCAAGACTCTCGCGAACGGAGACAAATACCGTGGCGAGTGCCTGTTCATGAGGTCCTGGTGGTATTTCAGCCTCTATCGGGTCTTCGGGGTTGTGCCGGTGACGCGCACGGTGGTGACTCCTGTCCAGGCCAAGACTATCCCGAGATGCACGGAGGAGGAGATGTACAACCTTCTCGTAGAGGATCTCAAAGAGGCGATTGGT
This sequence comes from uncultured Bacteroidales bacterium, assembly GCA_934725285.1. Lineage (GTDB taxonomy): Bacteria > Bacteroidota > Bacteroidia > Bacteroidales > UBA932 > Cryptobacteroides. The sequence continues at coordinate 35,685 of CAKVBK010000004.1, forward strand.
CTTCTTCCTGCGAAACGCTCGGCAGAGGTGGCGAGAGTCACGAAGATCGCCGCGCAGGCTCTTCTTGGTAAGGTCTACCTTACTTTCGGTAAATATGCCGAGGCCCAGACAGTGCTTGAAGAGGCGATGAAGGACGCGAACTATGGCCTTATGTCCACAACGGCCGCCGCTTTCGATGTGGCCAACAAGATGAACAAGGAGATCATATTCGCCCTTTATTACAACAAGACCAACGACAACGGTCACGGCTACTGGTTCAGCTCGGGTGATGCTGACCCGAAATTCAGAATCAATCCTACGGCTGAGTTCAAGTCTGTCTATTCGGATGATGACAACAGGTTCACCCTGATAAAGGACTACCAGGAGATCACTGCGGGAAAGCTATATGCCATCAATAAGTATATGGACACCTATGACGCTGTTTATACCACACAGGTAGGGAATGATTTTCCGTTCATCAGGTACGCTGACGTGATCCTTATGTATGCTGAGGCCTTGGGACGGCAGGGAAAGATTTCCGATGCCCTGACCTATATGAACAAGACCCGCACCCGCGCCGGACTTCCGGAATTGACTGAGACCGAGGTCTCCGGCAATGATGCCTTCATCAAGGAACTCGCCGCGGAAAGAGGCAGGGAGTTCGCACTTGAGGGACAGAGATGGTTTGACCTTGTGCGGCTCGGACTCGCGGTGGATTATTTCAAGGCTTTAGGCTATTCGCTTGACTCTCACAATCTGTTGTTTCCGATTCCTCAGGATCAGATTGAGATTGTGAACAACACTGACATCCTTTGGCAGAATCCTGGATTCTGATGATAACACTGAATATTGATTAACATCGAAAATAAAATGAAACGAATATTATATAGCATCATGGCGGCTGTCGTTTGTCTGACGGCTGGCTCATGCTGGCAGGAGGATATTCCCGAGACCGGTGGACCGCGCCATCAGGTGACAGACTTGAAGGCTGTCCCTGGCGACGAGGAGGTTCAGTTGTCGTGGTCTGTCCCGGAGGGGTGGAATCCGACGGAGTACATAATCTCCTACACGAAAGGTTCGGAACAGACAGTCCGCACCGACACCAAGAACTACACTGTGACCGATCTTGTCAACGGTGAGAATTATGAGTTCTCTGTCCAGGCTGTCTATGGAGAACTGATCTCCAACGCAGTCAAGGCGGCGGCCAAGCCTACGACCGCCAGGCTTCCTGTCACGGATCTGGACGCGGACGCTTCCGACGCCACTGTCTCGTTGACATGGACACGCCCTTCTCAGCTGCTGACATCCTACACCTTGACATGGTTCATGGAAGGCGCTGAGGCTGACGTTCAGAAAGCCGAGATCGATGCCGACAAGGAAAGTTATGACGTGACCGGTCTTACCAACGACAAGAACTACACTTTCACCCTTGTGGCAAACTATCCGAAAGGCGCTTCTGCACCGGCTCAGATCAAGGCCATGCCGACATTGGCGATTCCTTACACCCTTGACAGGACCACCGCTGCCATCAATCAGCCTATCCGCTTCACTTTCAACACCGAAGGCTACCCTAACGCCACTGATGTCAAGTGGACCTTCCCTGACGGAACGGTTCTCGAAGGCGTTGAGGTTTCCAATGGCTTTACAGCCACGGGGGCTCAAAAGGTAACCCTGAGCGCGGACATAAAAGGCAAGACAAAGACTTGGACCCTTGAGGTGGAGATCCGCCAGTACGTTGTGTTCTTCAACGATTGGGAGATGGTCGGCACCGCTTACGAAGGATTCAAGGGCAGCTGCCCTGTCTTCTCTCCGGACGGAAAGACTGTCTATGACGTCACTTTCAACAAGAAAGCTGTTCTCTATGCCTTCGATGTCATCACAGGCAACCTCAAGTGGAAATATGTCCCTGAAGTGAACTCTGCAAGCTATAATCCACTGACGGTCAATCCTGTCACTGGTGACATCTATTATGGCACCACGTCATCCGGACAGTTCTATGCCGTTTCCGCTGACGGACAGCTCAAATGGAAGTTCACGGAGGCCGGCTCGCTGAAGAGCGCCGCTCCAGCCGTCAACGCTGCCGGCACCGAAGTCTACATCGGAGACGCGGCCGGAAATGTGTTCGCGATCGACGCCGCTTCCGGTACGAAGAAATGGCAGCAGGCTGTCGGGACAGCAGTGGCTGGTCTTCTCGTGAACGGTGGTGAGCTCGTGGCAGGCGCCGGAGCATCGATCACGTTCCTCAACATCGCGGACGGTACGGTTTTGAAGACATTGACCATGAGCGCCAAGATGGTCGGAATCTCCGGCTTTGCCGTGGCCGCGGACAAGAACACGATGTATGTTCCTGTGGCGGCCGGACTCAGTTCCGTGGATCTTGCCAAAAAGGAAATCATTGTGGACAACTTCGTCTTTGCCGGCAACAACCCTTACGAGCCTGTCGTGGCTCCTAACGGCACCGTCTTCGTCGGCTGCAAGGACAATCATGTCTATAACATCGACAAGGACCTGACCAAGGTGATCTGGAGCTATGAACATGTCCTTAGTGGAGGCGGCAAGGCCAATGCCTTCAACTTCTCACACCCTTGCGTGGACACGGAGAACCACTTCTACATCACTTCCGGACAGGTCGGAAACACATCCTACATATTCAACAGTGATGGAACGGTCAAGGATTCGTGGACCGAGAACGCCGGCGATGACAACCAGAAGCAGATGGGTGGCAACAACCTCCTCGACGGTGTGTTCTACTCGGCTTTCATCGGTAGCGCCAAAGGCACGGGCAACGGCCTGATGGTCGGCAAGTATGTCGGTGGTCAGAGAGCATCCGGATGGAGCACCCACGGCGGTGACATCTGTGGCTCATGCTGCATAAAGTAATCATTTCCCGCCATGCCGTGGGATGAACCTGCGGCTTGGCGGAAATATTCATTAAAGATAAAGAAAATGAATAAGATAAAGTTTATATCCATAGTGTCGGCCGCGATTGCTCTGTTCGCCGCCAACGCCTGTTCGGAGGATAATGATTCCGAGATCATGGATCTTGCGGTCAAGGCTAAGATATCCTTGAGTCCATATTATGAGGCGGGCAAGGACTACAAGACCGCGGGGGCTCTTGTCTCTCCGTCTTGGGGAACCGAGGACAAAGGCGTGATAATGCTTGAAGCGGAAGGAATCGCCAAAAGGGCCGAGGCTTCTCCGATTCTTCCTGGCAGCAATTCCTCGTTGTTCCTGTTCAATGTCCAGGCATCACGTCTTGAGATTCCTGTTTTGAGCTGGTATCCTTCCGGCGCCGATGTGCGTCTGTCCGGAAACACAGTGAAATACACCATCCCGACAAACCAGAACGGAACCGAGGTCCCGGTCATGTTTGATGTGAAGAGCGCCAAAGTCAATTCCTACGAGGGATGCGACTTCAATCTGAAACCGGCCGGATGTATGGTGTTCGTGAATGTGGCGATGGGGGACTACGATGTGGCTTCCCTCGAACTGACCGCCAACGGTGGTGAGAACCTTGCCGGTGAGGTCGTCGCTGATTTCGCTGAAGGAACATTCACCGCAAGTTCCACGTCGGTCAGGATGACTCCATCCACACCGGTGGATTGCCGTTCGAATTCTGTGTTCATTCCGGTGTATTGCGCTCCTGTCACTCTGTCCAGAGGCTTTACGGTCAAGATAACCACTTCATCCGGCCAGACAATCACCTCCTCAATCCATAACGAGATTGTTCTGGAGGCCGGCGAGAGGATCAGCACCGAGAAAATGACCGAAGACAAATCGACCGAACTTGTGTTCTGCGGTGACAATCACGTGTTTGTCATCAACGCGACAATAGCTAAGGATTCCTACAAGGAAAGCATCGTCTGGCAGTGGGACGCTACATCGGCTGCCGGAGATCTGGGACTCGATGCCAAAAGATGCGACCATCTTGACGAGTGCAAGTTCGTGGACAACGGGAGCAAACTGTTGCTGACCAGCTCCTACGGCTGGTGCGCCCTTCTGGATTATGCCACATCCAAGATGCTTTTCCGAGCCACGGCTGTACCTAACGCGCATTCCGCTGAATATATCCCTGGAGGCTACATCGTGGTCGCCACATCCACAGGTTCGACGGCAAACCATAACAAGATCCAGCTTTACAACTCCGCAAAATCAGAGGTTGTCCTTGCCAGCGCTGATCTTTATTCAGGCCACGGTGTTGTCTGGGATTACAAGAGGAGTGTGCTTTACGCCGCTGGCGGTGATGTCCTTAAGATATTCAAGATAAACGGTCTGGGGACTGACAAACCTTCGTTTGAGCTCGTCAAGAGCATAAAGGCTCCTCAGGGTGGAATCCACGATATCAACCGTGTGGACGACAACACGATCACCGTGGCGGGGAAAAAGGCTTACCTGTTCAACGTGGACAAGGAACAATTCACGGAAATGCCTTTGTTCTCAGGATCCACCGCCCTCAAGTCTCTCAACTACAACGCCGAGACAGGCGAGGCTTGGTACACGGACGCTACCGTTCCGGAGGGTGAGGAGAGCTGGTCTTCCCATAAGATCCGCTACAGTCGGAACATCAATGCCTCTGCACCTGACAGGATAATCAATGTTGACATTGATATGTACAAGGTACGTGTCAGAAAGTGGTAAATAATCGTTATATTTGTCAAGTGAAATGCCTAATGAAGACAAGCAGTTACTTGAGCAGATAGCGGGAGGGGATGTCAAGGCTCTTGGCATCCTCTATGTTCTGTATGCGGGACGTATCCGTAATTTCGCGTTCAGCATGCTTCAGAATTCCTCTGAGGCTGAAGACATCACGCAGGATCTGTTCCTGAAGATCTGGAACTCCCGTGAGGGTCTGCGCGAGGTGAATTCGCTCAAGTCCTACTTGTTCAGCATGGCACATAACGCTGTGTTGAACTTCATCAAGCGCAAGGATGTGCGTGACAGGTACCAGAAGGCTACAGTAGGTGTCAGCCCGAAGCAGTATGATCCATCTTTCCAAATGGACACGTCAGAGTTGCTGAGGAGCATAGACGAAGCCTTGGAGGATATGTCCGTCCTAAGAAAGACGATCTTCAGGATGAACCGTTATGAACGCAAGACTTACCAGGAGATCGCAGACGCGTTGATGATAAGTCCCAAGACGGTGCAGTACCACATTTCATGTGCCCTCTCCGAACTGAGGAAACTTCTTTAGGCAAGCGGCTTGCCGCTGACTTTTAAACGATTATCAGCATTGACTGACAAGGAAATATTTAAATACTTATAAATATACAATGAAAGCAAGAATTTTGTACCTGATCGCCGCCGCTGTGTGCCTTTGCTCATGCGGCACGGCAAAGAAGAGTGTTGTTGATGTCTCCAAGTACCCTAACCGGGCGGAAATGATCGTAGCGCAGATGCATGATCCGGCTTCGAAATATGTCGTGGTGGCTTGCCACAGAGGTGACTGGCGGAACTATCCGGAGAATTCCATACCGGCCATAGAGTCCATCATCAGGATGGGAGCCGACATAATGGAACTTGACCTCAAACTCACCAAGGACAGCGTCCTGGTTCTCTCTCACGACAAGACGATCGACCGTTGTCTTACCGGTAAAGGCTTGGTCAGCGACTACACTTTGGAAGAACTCAAGCGGTTCAAGCTCAGGCGCGCTCACGGTGTGGCCACGGACTCGCTCCACATCTGCACCCTCCGCGAGGCTCTGGAGTGCTGCAAGGACCGCATCTGCGTGAACGTGGACCAGGGCTATGAATATTACGATATGGTTCTCGCCCTGACCGAGGAGCTCGGAGTCACGGACCAGATCCTGATCAAAGGCAAGAAGCCAGTGTCCGAGGTCGCCGCAAAAATGGCCGCCCATGAGAGGAATATGATGTATATGCCTATCATTGACATACAGAAAGAGACCGGGAAAGCGCTTTTCAATGAATATATGGAGACGGGTACCGTACCCCTCGCCTATGAGGTTTGCTGGAAGAAGATGACTCCGGATGTGGAGGACTGTTTCAAGAAGATCATCGCTTCCGGATCGAAACTCTGGGTCAATACCATCTGGGGAAGTCTCTGCGGTTATCTGGACGATGACAAGGCTTTTGACTGCGGCGACCCTGCCATGATCTATGACCAGGTGATAGGTTACGGAGCGACCCTTATCCAGACGGACCGTCCGGAACAGCTCCTCAATTACCTTCGCGGCAAGGGACTGCACGATTAGGAACTGTCTGATAGTCATGATATTCACTGAATATGGCTTCATTTCTCGATTTTTTCAGGATAAGTTCTCCGTCTGCCGTCAAGGTGGCTCCGGAGAATGCTGACAAGATCTGGAAGCGGGATCGCTTCCAGTCCTTTATCGCCATCACTTTCGGCTATGCGCTCTACTATGTGTGCCGAATGTCGATGGGCGTGATGAAGCAGCCGCTGATCGACGCCGGACTGCTTAACGCAACCCAGCTCGGTATCATCGGCGCATGTCTTTACTGGACCTACGCGGTAGGCAAGTTTGTCAACGGATTCCTGGCCGACGGATCGAATGTCAAAAGATTCATGGCCACGGGATTGGTGCTTTCTTCAGCCGCAAACCTGATTATGGGAGTGCTCGGTGCCACAGCCGTGAGCGCCGGCATCAGCAGTTCCGTGATATTCACAGTGTTCGCTGTCATGTGGGGCATGAATGGTTGGGCGCAGTCCATGGGAGCCCCTCCTTCCATCGTGACTCTGTCAAGGTGGTTCCCGCTCAGGATACGCGGCACGTACTATGGATTTTTCAGCGCCTCGCATAACATCGGCGAGGGACTCTCGTTCATATTCGTAGGATCCATTGTCGCGGCCTTCGGTTGGAAGTGGGGATTCTTCGGCGCGGCGTGCGCTGGCCTTCTTGGAGTGTTGCTGATTCTGTTCTGGCTTCACGACACTCCTGAAAGCAAAGGGCTTCCGTCCATCGAGGAACTTTCCGGAGAGGAGGCCAAGAATACAGTCAAGAAGGAATCCGCCGAGTCGGCCGAGGCACGGGCCGCCGAGACCCGCAGGATCCAGAGGGCGGTTCTCCGCAACCCCGGGGTGTGGATTCTGGCATTATCCAGCGCTTTTATGTACATGAGCCGCTACGCCATCAACGAATGGGGCACGATCTTCCTTCAGGAGACTTATGAATATGATCTCAAAGCCGCCGCCGCTATCATCGGAATCAACCCGATCTTCGGAGTGCTTGGAACCGTGTTCTCAGGCTGGCTGTCCGACAAAGTGTTCAAGGGTGACAGGAAATATCCGGCATTCACCGCCGGCATCCTTGAGGCCATTTCCCTCTACCTCTTCCTGTTCGGAGGCGGAAGTCACTTCACGCTCATCCTTTCGATGGTGCTGTTCGGAGTAGCGATCGGTGTTCTGATCAGCTTCATCGGTGGCCTGATGGCCATTGATCTGGTTCCGCGAAAGGCTTCCGGGGCAGCCCTCGGCATCGTCGGGGTGGCCTCCTACGCCGCCGCCGGCCTTCAGAACATAGTCTCCGGTCTCCTTTTGGACAACAACACCGTTGAGGTCGTGAACAAACTCGGCGAGACCGTGACCAAGCACGATTTCACCTACGTCAGCTGGTTCTGGCTCGGGGCCGCCGTGATCTCGTTCCTCCTCCCGATGCTCAACTGGCGCCGCAAGCAGCAGGAGATCTAAAGTATCTGGCTCAAGCGAGCTCTTGAGTGACATTAATGGCCTGATTTGCCGCCGAAAAGTGTCAGATGGCACTCCACGGCGGCAAATCAGGCCTTTTTCGTGGCCGGACATCCGGCGACTCAGCGGTTTATGTGCTTGGTTCTGGTCCGGGCGCACGCTGCGTCCGGTCAGTGTTCCTTTCCGAATCTCCAGGCGAGCAGGTTGGCGAGATTCTCGTCGAACTCTTTTCGCCAGGCTCTTTGGCATGAGGTGATGTCGAGATATTCTTCCATCAGTCCGCTGTGGTCGAAAGTGAGGCCGAGCGTTGGATCTTCGGCGACCTTATTCCTGACTTTGTCGTACATCTCCGTAAATCTGGCTCTCAGCGGGCCGCAGAGGATGAATCCCTCGTTGCAGTCGGACCAGTTCAGGTCACTGCCGGAAGTGCAGACGCTCGCTGCCTCGATGTACTGCTTGATCGCCAGAAATGTAAGTCCTGATTCATTCAGAAAGTTTCCGTACTCCTCCCGCGCGAAACTGAGCGCAAGAAGGAAAGGAACCTCTTTTCCGGCCTTGTGATGTTTATAGACCGTGGTCTCAAGACTTTTGATCCTTTCTGTGTACTCTTCGGACATCTCTTTGACCAGATCGATGCTCATCTTCACGCTTCCGCCTTCAGTCCAGGCGACAAGCTGGCTTTTGTTGTTGTTCATACGCACAAAATATATCAAAGAACATTATCAATGGTTGGCAAGGCGCGCCGGCCAACCAAAATCCCGGCCACCAGGTTACTGTCGTCAGGGTACAATAAACCCGTCTCATGACCTTCGGCCGGTTCTTTGCGCGTATGTAAGGGAATTATTGTCAGTGCATATCGCAAGTGAATACACTGCAAATGTAATGAATATTTCCGGAAAACAGCGGGTTTGTCCAGAATTTTCATTGAAAAGTAAACCCGCCCGGCAGGATTCCTGACTACCTGCAAATAGCGGCTCCGGCACATTGTTCAGTCACATCCAGAATGGGCAGCTACTCCATTCCTTGGCGGATCGGAGGGGTGGTTACCTCCAACCGGATACAGCCATCAGTGCAAGATTTCGGTTTGTCCGGTTCTTACGAGGCTCGGGGTTGGCCGACCCCGGCTTGTTTAACCTTATGCTTCCGGCGCTTTCTAACTGCGTGGCCGTCTTTTCAGGCGGCACGCGCATGCCTTAGGGGCTGGCGACCCCTTGTTCAGCCACGGGCGGGTTTACAGCTTTCAATGATCGTTTCTGTCCGCAAACTTACATAAAAATCTGCGATTTTAACACCAGCCGCATAAACTATGTGATGTTTTTAGGGGAAATATATAAAAAAATCCCGCTAACGTATGAACGTCGGCGGGAATATCTTGATGATAGTCTTACTTCTCGTCCTTGGCCGGAGCTATGGCTGACCATACAACAGCGCTGAGGGCTCCGCCGCAAAGAGGTGCGACGATGAACACCCAGAGATCCTTGAGGGCCTGTCCGCCGGCGAAGAGAGCCGGTCCGATGGAACGCGCAGGGTTCACGGACGTGCCGGTGAGCCTGATGCACACGAGGTGGATGAGGATGAGGGACAGACCGATGGCGAGGCCGGCGAAATTGCCTGCTCCGACCTTGCTGTCAGTCGTTCCCAGGACAACGAACACGAACAGGAATGTCGCGATGAACTCAACGAGGAACGCTCCGCCGGCACCGCCGGCATTGGCGACAGCGTTTGTTCCGAGACCGCCAGTGAGGTCAGGGGCGGCGACAACTTTCGTGAGAAGGAGAAGTATGGCTCCGGCGATGACTGCTCCGATCACCTGGCCGATCCAATAGCCGAAAGCGTCCTTCCAGCTCATTCTGCCGGAGAGGGCCACTCCAAGGGTGATCGCAGGGTTGATGTGGCAACCGGAGATGCCTCCGATGGTATAGGCCATAGCCACTACCGAAAGACCAAAGGCGATGGCCGTGCCGACCACTCCGGCGGCCGTGTTGCAGCCGAGGAACATTGCCGTTCCGCAGCCAAGAAGTGTCAGAACCATTGTTCCGATGCACTCAGCGATGTACTTT
>CAKVBK010000005.1 GCA_934725285.1 uncultured Bacteroidales bacterium
ATCAGCAAGGACACCCTTGAGGTCTGCCCTAAGTGCGGAAGCCACAATCTGGACTACCTGACCCGTGTGATCGGTTACCTCAAGCGTGTGTCATCGTTCAGCGAGATGCGTCAGATCGAGGCCCAGCATCGTTTCTACAATCACGATGGTGTCACGGAGGAGGCGTCGAAAGCATGATTAAATATGTCCCTGAGATGACCTCCGTGGTCATCGAGGAGATTCCCGACAGAGTTACCTTGGCGGTTGACATAAGCAACTGCCAAGGTAATTGCGTAGGGTGTCATTCTCCGTTTCTGAAGACCGATGTCGGTGTGGAACTGACTGAAGAGGTTATTGACTCTCTGGTGGCTGACAATTTCGGGGTGGACTGTTTCCTGTTCCTTGGCGAGGGAAATGATCCGGAAGCTCTGTTGAGATTGGCCGCCCATGTCCGTACGACTGGGCTCGCCGTGGCTTTGTATTCCGGGCGTGTTTCTGTTGAGGACAGGATATTCGCCGGTTTTGATTATGTGAAAGTCGGCCCGTACATCGAATCCTTCGGCCCTCTGAACTCCAAAACAACCAATCAACGTCTCTACAAGGTTTCCCATCGCGCATCTGGCTATTCCTTGACCGACATCACATCCCGCTTCTGGCATAGAGGGATTGATCCTAATACGAGTTTGGATTAAGAAGCTGTTTTTACTTTAATTGTATCAGAAGTGGAAAGTCATTTCCAAATTTTGCACGTTACCAAAATTTGGAAATGACTTCCCACTTCAGGATTATTATGGTTGAATCAGAAGTCGCTTTGACAGACTCGGTGACTAAACGATTTAAATTGCCACTGAAAAAATATTCTTGAAAATTTTGTAAATATTCGTTCGTATTCCAGAAAATTATTTCTATCTTTCGGTTTGATTTTTTTTGGGAAATGGTTTGTATAATGTCGCTGTTTAGTTAGTTATGTATAAAAATTCATTTGAAAGAATCTTGTGTTCCGCTATGTCGGCCGCAGCGGCCGGGTTGTTCTCTTTGGCGGTGGTGTCTTGCAATGGCAACAACGGGAATGACGAACCGGAACCAGTTAGAGAAAACGTTCAGTTCACGCAAGAGACTGTTTCCATTCCGGTTGAGGGTGAAGGAACTGTCTCTCTGAAGGTGACTCCGATTGAGAAATTGTCGGAAGTTGAGGTCAAGGTGGCAGACGAAGATGTCGTTGAAGTCTCCCAAAATGCCGATGATCAGGGCTACGTCTTCACGATGAAGGCAAAGTCTCTCGGCTCGACAACAATCGTGGCCGTCCTTGGCTCCAGCATCGCTAAGTGCGCCGTCACCGTTGATCCTATCGCTGTCACGGGAATATCCTTGAACACGAACTCAATGCAGTTGTTCGTGGGGGAGACGGGCACTTTGAGCGCCAAGATCACTCCGGACAACGCCACCAGCCCGAGCATATCCTGGGATTCCAGTGACAAGGAAGTGGCGACTGTCGAGAACGGAGTCGTGACCGCTGTCGCGGCCGGAAAAGCCACCATCACGGCGGCTTCATCATCTTTCACCGCGGAGTGCGTGGTTGAGGTCAAGACGATTGAGGCTGAGTCGCTGACGTTGGATGTGACATCAAAGCGGCTCACAGAGGATGAGTCTTTCATAGTAAACGCCACAATACTTCCGGAAGGAACTACTTACAAGAATGTCGAGTGGACGGTAGATAATGCTGATGTGCTTAGAGTCGAACCTTTTGACGCCCTTGAGAGTGATAACGTTGTTTCTGCGACCGTTACAGCCCTTAAGGCAGGCAATGCTGTGGTCACTGCCACTATTAATAATGTAAAGGCTGTATGTTCCGTTTCTGTCAAGGCCAAGGAACCGCCTGTGGCTCCGGCCAAGATTGGAGACTATTTCTATTCAGACGGTACTTGGAGTGATGGTGGATTGATCTCCATCAATGATGATGGAACCAAACCAGTCTGGGCGGAGAACAAACCTGTACCGATCGAAGGAAAGACTGTGATAGGAATCGTGTTCCAGACCGATCCAAACAGATTCTCGACAGTCGAGCAACAGCAGGGCTACACTCACGGATTGGTATTCTGTCTGAAGTCCGCACACGGATCGGACAGTATGTTCACAAGGTACACCCTTGAGGATGACTTCTCGTGTGTCGGAAAAGGAACGTTGGGCTCAACTTGGTATAACAACCTCAGTGGTCAGGCTGAGAATGCTAAGGTTCTTGCCACATATCCGGGTTCGGCTATTAAAAAGTGTCCTGCCTTTGATTGGGTTCATACGGATTTTGTGCCTGCGGCTCCGCTGAACACTTCCGGTTGGTTCATCCCGAGCATAGGCCAGTTATGGGATTTCATGGCTAATCTTGGTGGAGAGGAAATCGCATTGCATTTGAAGAGCCTTAGGGATTACGGCTACGATGTCACCTACGGCATGGCGACCAAACTTTCTTATGATCCGATCGCGAAGCTTAATTCAAACTGGGCTTTGGTTCCGGCTGGCCAGAAGGATGACCTGATCCCTTCGAGTGACAGACAGGAAGGCAGCTCTCCAAGGTATAACATCTGTGAGTTGATGTCATCATCACTTTACAGCGCCGGTGAGGATTGCCAGTGCTGCATATTCTGGCTTGGTGACAACGGTGAGTTTGACACATTTATGGCTTATGGCAATGACCTTATTGTCTGCCACCCGATCCTTGCCTTTTAATTAAACGACTACATTAGTATAATTTCGGTATAATTATGAAAAAAGTATTATTGACATTGCTCGCCGCAGCATCGCTCTGCGCCTGCACAGGTGACCTTAAGGACAGGGTTGACTCTCTGGAGACCAGGGTCACCGCCCTTGAGGACAAGGTGAATGAGAATGTAAGTGCCATTACGAAGCTCGCCGAAGCCGCCGAAAAGGCCGTTACAATCGAGTCTGTGACTTTCAACGAGGATAAAACAAGTTACACAATCAAATTCAGCGACGGCACAACCTCCGAACTGACAAATGGAAAAGATGCTGAGGCACCGGTCGTTGGTGTCAAGGAGTCTGAAGGAGTGCTTTACTGGACTGTCAATGGCGAGTTCATGACCAATGACGGAGCCAAGGTTCCAGTTACCGGTAAGGACGGAGTTGACGGAAAGACCCCTCAGTTCAAGATCGAGGACGGGAAATGGTATGTTTCTTTCGACGGCAAGACTTGGGAGGCTGTTGCCGTGACCGGCACGGTGGAACCTAAGCTTGAGATGAAAGAGACCGACACCGAGTACATATTCACCCTCGGCGAGACCGTCATCAAGATTGCCAAGGAAAAGGCTTTCGCCATCAAGGTTGAAAGCGATGCCGTGAGCATCGAACCAGGCAAGACTGCGACATTCAAATACACTGTCACCGGAGCCGACGAGACCACTCACGTTGTGGCCGAATCGTCCACCTTTGAGGTAAAGATTGATGAGGCCAACTCAACAATAACCGTGACCGCACCTAAGGAGATGGTTTCCGGCTATGTCATCGTCAAGGCTGTCCGTAACAGTGATGGGAAATATTCCGCTCAGTACATAAGCATAAAGAAGGATTCTTACGGAACTTTCGGCGGAATAATCATCAGTGATGAGAATGAATATCTTAACTGGTAAAAAACGAACTGATATGAAAAAGTCATTATACATCGCGGCCGCTCTCATTGCAGTTGCCGGCTGCTCCAAGTCAGAACTCGCTCCGGAAACCGCCGGAACCCATGACATCAATGTCTCTGTCGCCGTCAGCACAGGAGCGGACACCAAGGCCGTTTACGATGGGGACAGCCACATCAAATTCGAGAAAGGAGACTATTTCTATGCCGCTGTGGCAAAGAAAGATGCACCGACAAAAGGCATCAAGGTTGCAAAGAATAAAGGCGGTCTCGCTGGAGTATATTATTCTATATTCAAAATCAATGATTTCGAGGCAGAGGTTCCTGTATTCAACGGAGAACTTTGGAGCATAGTTGACGCTGATTTTGCTGATGAATATAATTTCTACGGTGTTTTTCCTGCCGCTGCCGTAAATACGGCTTACTCTGAGGATGACCTCACGTCTTGGACTGTCAAGATTCCGGAGGAGCAGACCGCGACCCAGACTTCTTGGTACAACCGTGCGGACGTTATGCTTGTGAAGCCGGCCACGATCTCAACTTCAAACAAGACCCACAATGATGAATATGGAGAGTATTCCACAGTCAATAGTGAGGCGGTGAAATTCGCCCATCTGTTCGGTTTCGGAAAGATCACTTTTGCCGGTGTGCCTGAGGTTTATGCCAATCAGGTAGTCAAGAGTGTCAAGATCGAGGCAGTCGGCGAGAACAAGGCTCTTGCCGGACGTTACGAGGTTGACATCACAAAGGACATCGAGGACGTTGTGGCCAAGCCGGCGTCAACCATCGCCTATATCAATCTTCCTGGTGACGGAAAGACAACCGTGGCGGATTATGCCGCATGGTTTGTTGCCAACACCGGAACTTTCGATGTCAGAATCTCTGTGTTCACAAACAAGGCTGACCTTGTCTTCGAGCGTCAGGGACTTGTCATCAACCGCGGTGTCATTGCTTCTCCTACAGTCAACTTCAAGGAGGCAGATGTCGTGACATCGCACGATGTGGCTCTTGCCGATGGCGAAAATTGGAAGAATACCCTGACCAGTTCTAAAATCATCAATAACTATTATCCAGAGAGGGCTTGGGGTGACGGCGACAAGAAAATGACTTTCTCTATCGCTTACCCTGGCTCTGGAAACAACAATTACGGCTATAATATTCCTACGAAGGATGGTTATGCCCAGCGACTTGCCTATCAGAACATTCAAGGTGGAAAGGTGGTTCTGTCTTCTGCCGCGGATTTCAGTGGAATGAAGGAAATAATGATCAATCTTGGTATCTACACCAATGATGTCACGGCTGATTTCACCCTTAGTGTCGTCAAGAATGGCAAACAGTATGATCTTGGCAAGGTTAACGTAACAGGAAGCAACAAGAGCGCAGAGGGCAAGAACTACTATTTCAAGACCACGGCAGAATGCGAGTCCGGGCAGTTTGTCCTTACGGTTGACAATTTCTCGGAAACAAACTGCGCCCCTTATGTCGGCACAATCAGCATCAATCCGGCTCCTGGAATCGTGCTTGACAACAGCAAGATCAAGGTGACCAAGGATGCCCATTCCGAGACTGTGGATTGTGGTGTCTATGCGGCTACGGGTGAGCCTACTGTGACTGTAGCCGATGACGCGAAGGAGTGGCTTTCCGCTTCTTGGGCATCCAACAAACTTACCGTGACCGTTGCAGAGAATACCGGAAAGAAGAGAATCGGAAAAATCACCATCAAAGCAAAGGGCTTGTCCGAGACCACAGAGACAGTCACGGTAGAGCAGGCCAGCGCGACCGCTGTTAACTACAAACTTTCAGTGACCGCGGCGGATATGTACAAGGTTCTCAAGGCCGAGGCTGACAGATTGACCAATGATGGACAGGAGGTTGACCCGTCGACCGGTTATCCTGTGACCGCAAAGTTCACGGCTGTCGGTGTGGATGATCCATCCAAGACAACTGAGGTCGCGATTTATGGCGAAAAACTTTACATCGCTTCTGCCACTGAGTCTATGTTCAAGTCCAAAGGTTCAATCAAGTGTACTTCCGCCATCGGAACAATCACAAAGATTGTTGTAACGGCAGATAGTAAGATGAAAGCTAGTGCATACGATAATTTTGTCCTTAAATTATCCGCTGACGGGGAGTCGTGGTCTAAGGTGAATGAGGATGCTTTGTCATATACTGGTGGTACTGGTAGCGATCCTTATGTCAGTACGGCGGTGATAGAGGATGATTCGATAAAATGGTTTGACATTGTCGCTATCGGCGGCAACTGGAGTGCTTCGGAACTTCCTGTTTACGGCTTTGAAGTAACATTTACAACAGACTGATGAGTAGATTAAATAATCTGTTCAAGATGATTGTGGCTATGGTTCTGACCATAGTCACAATTTCTTGTGAGAAAGATAACGGGGAGCCTAAGATTGACTCCACGATCAACATCACCGGAAAGAAGCTGCTTACCGTCGCGGCTGCGGCATCTGAGTTCACGGTGGAATATTCAGTGACAGGGGATGACGCCGCCCAGGCCGTGACCGCTGCCGCAGATCAAGATTGGATAGTGCTGGACAACACTGTGTCCGGGACCGTCGGGGTGTCTGTAGCCGCAAATCTTTCGGCTGAAGACAGAACCGCTGTGATCACCTTGAGCCTTAAAGGGGCGGAGGACGCTTATGTGACCGTGCTCCAATCTTCCGATCCAGACTACCGGATCGACACCAAGATGAAGTTCGACCTGAATGTCACGGATGTCGAGGCTACCAGCGCTTTGGTCTCTGTCGCTCCGACAAATTCTGATTCATACTACTGCTACGGCGTTGTCACGGCTGACCAATACGCCAAGTTCAACGGTGACGGAAAGGCTTTTGTCGCAGACTATGCCAAGCAGCTGATTGAATATGTCCGTAAAAGAGCAGAGGCGAACGGGCAGGAGTTCTCTCTCAAGGATTATCTTACGAAAGGCTATGAATCACGTACTTACAATGGCTTCTCGCCTTTGTCGAACTACTATTTGTTCGCGTTTGATATGACGTTGGGCGGAGAGTACAGCGGCAATCTGGCCGTGAAGAAGTTCACGACCACGAAGTACCCGGACTCAGCGCCTGATTTCACAATCACAGTAGATGCGGACGCGAATGTCAAGGTGGTGCCGTCAGACGCCTCTGTCACTTACGTTCTGACTGTAGACCGTGATGATGTCTGGAGCAGCAGCACCACTCCGAAAGCCTGCGCAGAGGAATTCATCAAATGGGTTGAGGAAAGCAGTGACTACTCAATCCGGTCGTTCATGCATCAGGGTGAGTATTCCGAATGCTATTATAATCCTAAGGCTCAGATGGGTAATCTCACCACCGGTGACTATGTGGCCTACGCCTTCGGCTATAACGGATCGAAGATCACCACCGGGGTCTCCTATCTGAAATTCCATTTTGACGAACCGGAAAATTAAACTTTAATGAAGATTTCATCATTATTCAGACTTATCGCTTCATCCATAGTCTCAGCCGCTTGTCTTGTCTCTTGTGGAGGCAGCGGCTCGGGAGGCGATGAGGAACCAACCTCGACTTTTGACGTGAAAAACCGTCTCGTAAGTGTCACCTCCGAGGGTGGCAAGGTTTCAGTGGACTATGGCATCAAGGGGGCCAAGGAGGGCAACACCGCCGAGGTCTCGACTGATGCCGGGTGGATTCATCTTGGCAAGGTCTATAGCACGACCTTCAGTTTCGATGTCGACAAGAACGACAGCGGCGCGGACAGGACAGGCGAGATCAAGATGACCTGCAAAGGTGTCCAGCCTCTGACTCTGGTCGTAAGCCAGGGCAAGGAAGGGTCTTCCTCTCAGGCTTACAATAAGTTCAAGATTGAGGTCAGCGAGATAACGACTTCTTCCGCAAGGGTTGTCATCACTCCTGTGAACGCTGCTGAGACCTATCTTTATTCGATTGTAAGCAAAGCCGACTACGACAAGTGCTCCGATGATGTGGACTACATCAAGAAACGCATAGACCAGATCAAGGAAATGAGCGCTATGTCCGGTGCGAAACCTGCGGCGTTCCTCAATTCCGGGAACTTTGACACAAGCAAGCAGACCTCGTCCAACAAGCAGACTGTTTACGACAACACTGTCTTCTATGCTGTGGCGTTTGACCTTGCGTTCGACGATAAAGGGACTCCTTCCTATAGCGGAAAACTTGACAAGGTTGAGTTCCGCACAAAAAAGGCGACCCCTGTGAATATGACCTTTACTCTGAATATGTCAGGCACTCATCTGAATGTCACACCCTCATCGTCCGGTGATACATGGATCTGTGATGTTCTTACAAAAGAAAGTTGGGATGAACTCCCTACGCCTGAGGATGTGGCGCATACTTACATTAATATGGCATACCAATACAGTGCCTTGACTGGAGGCCTTACCGTCTACAAAGGCAATCAGAGCATAGATTTCAAAGACGCTCTTGAAGTGAAGGGCAAGGAATATGTCGCCTATGCCGTCGGCTACCGCCAGTCGGACGCGGACGGCGGTCTGACAACAGAAGTGAAGTACATAACTTTCAAGTATTAGTTTATGAATATATTCAAAAGGAAGGCGTTCCCTTTCTCCGCCCTTTGCGCGGCTTTGGCTGTCGCTACGGCTTGCGAGAAGCAGGAATCGCCTGAGAATGGTGGTGAAAAGACCGGACCGATCATTATCAACGAGTCTCTGGCTGCCATCAAAGGAGAGCTGATCATAAAGATCAAGGGCTCTAATGTGGGGACAAGGGCGGCCGGTTCGTCTGACGACGCGCTTGCCGGGACCCGTGAGGTCTCCGAAGTGCTGGCGCAGAACGGAAAGTTCCGTCTGGAAAGGCTTTTCCCTGAATGCGGACGTTTCGAGGCCCGCACCCATGCGGAGGGGCTTGATACATGGTACATAGCCAGCTTCGACAAGACTCTGGAAACTTCGGACGTGGTCGCACAGTTGAAGAAGTGCGGCTCGGTGGAGAGCATTGAATATTCCCTGCCGGTCGTGATGTCTGACGCGCATGGCGAAGGTGCACCGTCCGTCGCCCCTATGGCGATGGCGGCAAGCCGCAAGGAGGCTTTCCCGTTCAACGAGAGCAAGGCTGTCCAGCAGATGCAGTGGCACTACAACAACACCGGCTCGATCTTCGGCAACACCGGTCTTGTCGGCGCTGACGCTGACGTGTGGGCCGCATGGAAACTCTGCACCGGCAATCCTGACGTCATCGTGGCCGTGATAGATCAGGGCGTGAAGTATGACCACGATGATCTGGCCGACAATATGTGGGTCAACAAGGGCGAGATTCCGGGCAACGGAATCGACGACGACGGCAACGGCTACATCGATGATGTCTACGGTTTCAATTTCGTGGACAACAAAGGCACGATCGTCACATCCTCAGCCCTCTCGCATGGTACACACGTCGCCGGCACAATCGCGGCTGTCAACAACAACGGTGTAGGCGTGAACGGAATCGCCGGAGGATCAGGCAATCATGACGGAGTCCGGATCATGACCCTCCAGACTCTGGGAGCCAGCGAGAACGGCTCGTCCGGCTCGGGTCTCGGCGGAATCGTCAGGGCGATGAAATACGCAGCCGACAACGGGGCTGTCATCTGCCAGAACAGCTGGGGCTACAACCAGAAGCTCAGCTGGAACACGTGGACACGCAGCTCGTTCTCGGCTCTGAGGCGCGCCATCGACTACTTTGTCAAGTACGCCGGCGTGGACGAGAACGGTGAGCAGACCGGCCCGATGAAGGGCGGTATCGTGATCTTCGCCGCCGGCAACGAGGCCGTTAATTATCAGGCGTTCCCTGCCGCTGACAAGAGCGTGGTGAGCGTGGCTTCATATTCCTACACCGGTGACGCGGCTTATTACACGAACTACGGCACGTGGGTGGACATCTCCGCTCCGGGCGGCGACACCTACGTGGACAGCAACTACGGCGGGGTCTACAGCACCAGCGTCAAGGAGGACGGAACATCCGGCTATGAATATATGCAGGGAACCTCTATGGCATGCCCTCATGTCAGCGGGGCATGCGCCTTGGCCGTCTCCTATTACTACGGCAAGGACAAGAAGACGGGACTCACTCCTGATATGCTCCGCTCTGCGCTTCTGAGTTCGGCTCGGCCGATCAACGCCAACCTCAGCGCACCGTATGTCGGGAATATGGGCGTGGGTATGCTCGACACTTACCGTCTGCTCCAGTACATGGGCTATCTTGGAGATATTCCTGCCCAGACGGTCTCTGCCGGCCAGACAATAACACTTGATCTGTCAGAATATTTCCCGACGGTTCAGGTGCTGTCATATTCGGTCACCGATCCTGGCATAGTGAAGGCATCCCTCTCAAAGGGAGTCCTCACTCTCGAAGGTGTGGCATCCGGGGAGACGGAAGTGACTGTCTCTGACGGTAATTCAATGTTCAAGGCAATTAAGGTAACAGTCAACTGATGAACAGATCCATTATAACGAAATTGTCACTTGCGCTTCTCCTGGTGGCAATGTCTTGCGAGAAGGAGAACGAAGAACCTGCGCAGGTGTCGCTTCCGGAACCGAAGGTTCTTGTCGGCGATGTCACCAGCACGTCTTTCAGCGTGTCGTGGGACGTTGTGACGGACGCCGGATCCTACACCTACATATTCAATGAAAAAGACACGGTGACAACGAGAGACCGGAAGGTCTCATACTCAGATCTGACTCCTTCGACGGAATATTCATTCGCTGTCAAGACTGATGCCGGGGCAAACGGCTCCTATGCTGATTCGAGGTACGTGACGGTTCATGTGATCACTGAGGGCGAGAGTGTCCTCGAGGCCCCGGAACCGGTTCTTGTGGCAGCCTACAAGTCGAGGACGATCATAAACTGGAAACCGGTCGCCGGTGCCACCGCTTATGAATATTCAGTCGCTGGAATGACCGGTAAGGTTGAGACATGCTCGGTGGAACTGAGCGGCTTCAATGGCTCCACTGACTATGTGTTCCGTCTGAAGGCGCTGTCTGACGAACAGTACGTGAATGATTCTCCGGAGGCGGAGCTGAAGTTCACCACACGTCCTGAGTCCGAGGACATACCTCAGATCATAATGTCCCTGCTGGAATGCGGCTCGGACTACGCCAACTTCAATGTCTATGCTGTACCGGATTTCCGTTATGTTTATTTCGGCGTGCCGGCAAGCTACTTCACCGACCATTCCGACACGGAGATCCGTGACACCTATCTGAAGTACATGCTGGACGCGATAGAGGAAAGCAACATGACTGTCGAGGGTGGAATGTCCTATTATACCAAGACCGGCTCGTCCAACTACACCGAGTACCCGCTTTATCCGGAACTATCGTACTACATTGTGGCTTTCGGTGTCAGCCTTGACGGGAAGGCCACGACTCCTCTGTACAAGATAGCCGCGAAGACCAAGGCTCACGACACGATGACCGATCCGTCCCTTGAAGGGGCCGACTGGTTCACGCAGACGATGTTCCATTCGGTGTTCGGACAGTACAACGCAACCAATTGCGTGTGGACCAACTGGGCGGGAAAAAACGTCGCCAAAATGAATTATGTCCTTACTTCGACATATTCATTCAACGCCTATTTCGGCGGGTCGTTCGACCTTTTCAGACGCTACACCGCGCTTAAAGGAAGTCCTGTCACGGAACAGGAATATATTGAGAAAGTCAATGAGGACGAAGGAATGACCACCAGGTTCGCGCCTTTGTCTGCCGCCACGTCCTACACACTCGGCACGCTGGCGGTCAACGAGGCTGGTGACACCACTTTTGTCGTGAACACGCTTTCCACGATGACCTCGACCACCTACTACGATTGGGCGTTTGTCTCGCTGGGCACAAGCACATCCCATCCTGCGTCCACTGCCCTGGCGGCCAATGTCTCGATAGCGTTTGACGCCACGGAATCCTTGAATATTCAGGTTTCGGGAGGCCGTTATCTTTTCTGCCGCAATTCCGAACTCGCCGGGGTGAAGGTGTCTGACGCTTCCAAGATTGTGAAAGAGAAAGGGACAGACTTCTCTCAGACCCAGATCAAGGTTCTGAATATGACAGGAAACATCTCTATGTCGTTCGGCTCTGACGGAACAACTCTTGAGCCGGGAACCAAATACACTTTGTTGGTCAACCTTATCTCGGCAAGCGGAGATGAAGTGCTTCGTTACGCCACCGCTTCCACCGCTGAAGGCACAAAGACGAGGTCGGCGGTTTACGGAGAGCCTAAGGGACGCATTGAGATCAATACCCCTGTAATCCTTGACACTTACGAAATAAGCAGATAGTTATGAGATTGAACAAGATATTGCGAACGATCGCCCTTATTCTCTTGCTGTGCGCCGCTGTCGTGGCGTCGGCCCAGAACAAGGCGATCACTGTCAGCGGAAAGGTCGTTGACAAGACAGGTGAGCCTGTCATCAGCGCGGGCGTGTTCATCAAGGGAACCACTACAGGAACCGTGACGGATTTCGATGGAAAGTACACCCTGACCAACGTTCCTGCCGATGCTGTCCTCACCGCATCTAACCTTGGTTACACAACGGCAGAGCAGGCTGTGAACGGAAAGACAGTCGTGGACTTTGTCCTTCAGGATGAGTCTGTGGTTCTTGACGATGTGATTGTCGTGGCTTACGGTACGGCCAAAAAGGAATCGTTCACCGGGTCCGCCAGCGTTGTGAAAGGGGACGAACTCAGCAAGAGGCCGGTCGGCAACCTCACGAAATCCTTCGAGGGAGCGGTGGCAGGAGTTCAGGTTACCTCGGGAGGTGGCCAGCCTGGCGAGGGCGCGTCCATCATGGTCCGTGGCGCCGGTTCCGTGAACGCTTCTTCCAGCCCTCTCTATGTTGTGGACGGTGTCCCTTACGATGGAGCCATCAGCGCCATCAACCCGGCGGACATCGAGACGATGACTGTTTTGAAGGATGCTTCCGCAGGTGCCCTTTACGGAGCTCGCGGAGCCAATGGTGTCATCGTGATCACCACCAAGAAAGGAAACAAGGACAGGGTGAATGTCAGCTATAAAGGAAACTTCGGCGTGGCCTCCAGGGCCTTGAAACGCTATGACCTTGTGGGAATGAGTGACTATGTCGAGCTGACCTACGAGGCTCTGCGCAACTCTGCCCAGTACGGCACAGGAATGGATTTCGACGCCGCGAGTGTCTATGCGGCCAACAACCTCGGCCAGACGATCGGAGGACTTAAGAATCCTGAATATTACAACCCTTACAAGAACTACTCTTGGTCGGAGCTGATTGATAAAAGCACGGGAAAGATCCAAGATGACGCTGTCGCTGCTTGGAATGAGAACTGGATGGACGAGATCAGCAATGAGAAGGCCTTCCGCACGGAGCACGTGCTTTCCGTCAGCGGAGGAACAGAGAAGACAACCTATTTATATTCTTTGGGTTATTACAAAGAGAACGGTACTCTTCAGAACACCGACTTCGACCGTTTCACCGGAAGGATCAGCGGAGATGTGCAGGCTACGGACTGGTTCAAGATGGGGATGAGCGCCAACCTCGCGCACGCTGTGTCAGATTTTCAGGACGCTACCGGAAGCGAGACATCAAATGTCTGGTATACAGCCCAGTTCATGGCTCCTGTCTATCCTGTCTATCTCAAGGATATGGAAGGAAACAATGTGCTCGACGCTGCTGGAAACAGGCAGTACGAATATGGCTCCGAGGAAGACAACGGCTACGCCAACCGTGTCACCGCCCAGGGATTCAACTCCAAGGCCGAATTGTACAACAACAAGGCGTACTACAAACGGAACTCCGTGTCCGCCAGGACATTCTTGAAATTCGGCACGGTCAACAAGGACGCATTGCTCTACGGTCTCAATCTCGACATCAACCTTGGTGTGGACTTCACGGACTACGGCCGCACGACGACCAATGACAAGTACCACGGCAACGCCGCATCGCAGGGAGGAACCGTCAGCAAGTACAACACAAGGACGATGAGCTACACTCTCAATGAACTGTTGACCTACCGCAGGAAGTTCGGAGAGCATTCCGTTGACCTCCTCGCCGGCCACGAGTACTATCGTTACAACTACAACTACCAGCTTGGCTCAAAGAGCGGTATCGTTGACGGCATCGATGAGCTCGGCTCGGCCGTGACCACACTCAGCAACACGTCATATTCAAATGACTATGCCATCGAGTCTGTGCTCGCCCGTCTGAACTACGGGTTCCGTGACCGTTATTATTTCGACGCCTCATGGCGTACCGACGGCTCGTCACGTTTCCACAAGTCAAACCAGTGGGGTAACTTCTGGTCGGTCGGGGCTTCGTGGAGAATCTCGGAGGAGGATTTCATGAAATCCACTTCGGACTGGCTGAACAATCTCACCCTCAAGGCTTCCTACGGAGTACAGGGCAACGACAACCTCGGCTCGTACTACGTTTGGCAGGGCCGTTTCAGCTATGGCTGGGCCAACGGCACCCGTCCGGGCTCGACCGCATCCTCAATCGAGAACAAACTCGTCACGTGGGAGAAGAACGGCAACCTGAACACGGGCATCGAGGCCAGTATGTTCGGTGGAAGGCTCACCACCACCATTGAATATTACTCCCGCAAGACGAGGGATATGCTCCTTAACAACCCTCTCGCCATCTCCTCTGGATTCTCTGGCTACGACGACAACGTGGGTTCGATGGTGAACAGGGGATTGGAGGCTTCGCTGCGCGGAGTGATTTTCGATCGCTCCGACTTCCATTGGGACGCTTCCTTGATGCTTTCCATGAACAGGAACAAGGTGACGGAACTCACTTCCTCCCAGGATGTCATCAACTACGGCAGCGTCGTGATCGAGAAAGGAAAGCCTATCTACACGTTCTATATGTCCAAGTCAGCCGGAGTCTCACCTTCGACAGGCCGCCAGCTCTACTATGCCTACTACCGCTATGCGGTGGACAAGACCGGTTCAGTCGTGACGGAGAAGTGTGATGAATATGTCACCGACAATGTCGCTCTGGCATCACTGAGCAAGTACTACTACGGCAGCCGTCAGGCTTTGTTCTCAGGCAGTTTCTCGTCCAACTTCACGTTCTTCAAGAATTTCGACTTCTCTTTCCTGACCACGTTCTCGGTCGGCGGAAAGATCTATGACAGTCTGTACGGAGGAGCGATGAATGTCACTTATGCGGGAAACAACTGGCACAAGAATGTCCTCAGACGTTGGCAGAAGCCGGGTGACATCACAGATGTCCCTCTTGTCGAGATCGGGGGCAGCCGTTCAAGCACAGGTGAGGAACTGATAGATGCGTCATATTTCGCCATCAAGAACATCACCTTGGGTTACACCCTTCCTTCATCGTTGACGAAGAAGGCAGGAATCGGTGCTTGCAGGGTGTTTGTCACCGCTGACAATCTGGCCCTTTTCTGCCACATGGACGGAATGGATCCTCAGTACAACTTCACAGGAACAGTTTCCTACACCTACACCCCGTCAAGGGTAGTGGCGGCTGGAATTGACATAAACTTCTAAAGGAATGAAAAAGATATTATCTATAATGTCGGCGGCTCTTTGCGCCGTCTCCTGCAATCTTGAATTCCAGCCTACGGATTCCGGCTCCGGAGAGGATCTTCTGAAGTCGGCGACCACAGCGGTGACGATTGTGGACGGAATATACAGGACAATGTGGACAGCGGGCTGGTCAACCGGCGGCAATGCCCACCAGTGCTTCGGAATCTCCGCCTACAACATTGCCCTTGAATCTATGGCCGATGACTTCATCATGCAGAGCCAGGGCAACGGATGGTTCTGGTATGACCACTGCTACAACGTGAAGTCGTTCTACACTTCGGACAGTTTCCGTCCGTATGACGTGTGGAACGCCAACTACACCTGGATTTCCAACGCCAACTATGTGATCTCCGCCGAAAAGACGATGACCGGAAGCGAGATCGACGTGGACTATGTGCTCGGCAACGCCTACGCCATCAGGGCTCTGTCATATTTCAACCTGGCCAACTGGTTCGCCCGCCCGCCTTACAGCGCATTGCAGGACAAGTTCCGCTGGTCCGATCCTTGTGTCCCGATCTACACCGAGCCTACCGGCAAGGATTTCGTCGGCAAGAAGCGAGAGAATCTTGAAACTGTCTTTGCCCAGATAAACTCTGATCTTGACACAGCCATCGATCTGTTGGAAAAGGGAGACGGATCCGCTCTCGGCGGGACCAAGTCTCACATCACCTATTATGTCGCTCTTGGCATCAAGGCTCGTGTGGCTCTGGCCGCCGGAGACTGGAAAACTGCTTTGGACGCTTCGGAAAAGATCATCAACTCTGAGGAATATTCAATCGGAGGCACATCCGAGTTGATGAACGGCATGAACTCGCTTTCCGCCGCCAACGTGATGTGGGGCGCCGGAATCGAGAACACCGAGCAAGCCGGAGGCTATGCCAGTTTCTTTGCCCACATGGACAATGTTGACGGTGCCTATGCACAGTCGGCCCCGAAGCTGATCAACTCAAGTCTGTACAAGCAGATACGCCCAGGAGACATCCGCCGGGCATGGTGGGATCCGGATGACAAGGAGTCTCCGTATGTCTCGAAGAAATTCAAGTTCACCAATGTGGCCGCATGGTTGGGAGACTACATCTATATGAGGGTCGAGGAGTTCTACTTTGACGCCGCGGAGGCCGCTCTCCGTCTTGGAGACAAGGACAAGGCCGTCAGGTATCTCAACGCCGTGATGCAGAAGCGTGACGCGACCTTCGATGCCTCCAGCCTTGATGGAACAATGCTTGGCTCGCTCACCACATCATGGACCGGCTCTCTGCTTGAGAATATTCTCGTGCAGAAGAGAATCGAGCTTTGGGGAGAGTTCGGCCGCTTGGTCGATGTGCGCCGTCTCGGTCAGGGAATCGACAGGAAGACCTCCGACGGGTTCGCCGAGGAGTGCATCTCCACAATGTCCGGCAACGGCATCAACCTCACCAATCCTGACACCTACGACTGGGTGATGACCATCCCTCAGGATGAAATCAACAATAACCCTAACATTAACGAAGAAGATCAGAATCCATAATGGAAAAGTTTTTGAAATATTTGTTGTGCGCCTCCGCCACGTTGCTCTCATTGGTGGCCTGTGACCAGGAGCAGATCGGTGAGATGGCGTCTTCCAATGATTCGGACAACAAGGAAATCCATTTTGTCCAGAAAAGCCTTACCAAGGAGTTTGAGCAGGGAACAAAAGAAGGTGAGTTCACCGTAGTCCTTGCCAGGAACGGCAACAAGGGAACCTATCGTGTTCTGCTTCAGAAGAGTGGCAAGAACGCTTCGTTGTTCTCGGTGCGTGACACGGTGGTCATTCCGGACGGCCAGTACAGCGTGGAAGTCCCTGTTACTGTGGATATGAACGCCGTGGTGCTCGGTTCCAGTGTCTCCGCATCCCTCTGCATCATCGGCAGGGACGCGGAACTCGGCGATGATCCGGCCTATATATCACAATACAGTGATTTCCTCGACCTCACCGCATCGTTCACCCTTGAGTGGGAACCTTATATGAGAACCACAGAAAGTGGCGAGCAGGTGCAGCAGACAGCGACATATTACTACTCCCAGTTCTATGAGGGCTACCAGAGGGGAATGCTTGTGGAGCGTGCCAAAGGCACCACCAACATATTCAGGCTTCTGGATTGGGGCGCCGGGGTCAGTTTCTTTTTCAAGGTAAACAGCGACAATTCTGTGGTCGTGCCCGGGCAGTCGATAGGCTACTACTACAGCGGCAGCGATGAATATGTCTATGTCTCCGACATCGCGCAGTACCTTGGCGACGAAGCCTATTATGACCGTTTCCCTTGCACGTTTGACGGCAAGCAGACATTCACCCTTAATCTTGTCTATTATGTGACGGACGGAATGTTCGGCTATGGCCCTGAGAAGATTGTCTTCGCCGGCGACCACGACAACGATCCGGTTGTCTCCGCGACTTATGAGGGTGACGGCAAGTTCTCCTACGAATTCAACAGCTTCACCGCTTCCTGCAAGGCCGTGGTTGTGGAAGGAGACATCACCGGAGATTCCGAAAAATTGAACAAGGTCTACAAGCAGATCTGCCTCGGGCAGCGTGATGACATCCGGACGTTCTCGGACAACACCCAGCAATGGGCTCCAGCATCGCCTTCCAACACGATGATAGCGGTTCCGTTTGATGCCGAAGGCAAGCCAGGCGAGATGGTGGCCATGCGCTTCACCTACGATCCGGACGGCACGCTTGCTCCGGAGGTCCTGGAGTTCAGCATCAACCCTTACAGTGTTGACCCTTATTCCACTTTGGTCTGGAAAATCCGTACAAGGAACGCCACGTCAGTACGATACATAATGATGGACAAGGATGTCCTTGATTATTATGAGGAGAACTATCCTCTTGACCAGATTCTTGGGATCGGCTCCAAATTCGATGCGGATAATCTTGCCGCGAGTGAAGGGACGGACGGCCTTACCCTTTATTATCAGGGGCTCTCTGAAGGTGGCGCCTATCGTGTCATCGCCGAGGTGACCAACAGGTACGGAGACAAGGTCTATGTCACGGATTCAACCGTTCTGGCTTCACACGCGGACAAATTCAAAGCCGCGGGCCTGGATGATTTTGTCGGTGCCTACATTGTGAATGCGGATGTGAAGACGTCCAGCAGCAATCAGGCGAGCACGGAGTCCTTCCGTGTGGACATCATCAAGACCGGCGAGAACATGGTTATGATCAAAGGGCTTTGCAACTACAGTTCCTATTCTCCTTCTATCGCAGGAACGTATATACCTGAGGAGCATTCCATCCGGGTACAGTCTCAGAATCTCGGTGAGTTCAGCTATATGAACGTGGTGTTCGGCTTTGTCGCCAATCTTTACACCGGCGTCTGGGGACAGACCAGCAGCATGGAGTTCGGATTCTGCGAGGACGGGCTTCTGCATTGGCGCACGACCGCGGGCTCGGAAATGAGTCTCACCGGCTACAAGTTCCTTCTCTTCGACGGAACCTCATATTCAGGCTACGCCGTCGGCGACAAGACTTATGAGAATATCCTGATGCAGAAACTCTGACATTCTCAGAATGATGAATATGAAAGGAGAGGCGGCCGGTCCGGTTTCGCCTCTCCTTTTTTTTACCCTATTTCAGCGCGATAAGGATGGCGATGGCCGGAAGATAGTCTTTCAGGCTGACCCTGAGGAGTTTGAGAGCCTGTTGTATGCGGTAGTCCACAGTCTTGGAGGATACTCCGAGTATGGATGCGATCTCATCGTAGGTCTTGCGCTCATAGCGGTTGAGTTCGTATGCCTGGCGGTAGGAATCCGGCAGCCGCGCCACAGCGTTCCGGATCCGTTCTTCAAGTTCTTGGACGATGTAGAAGTCCGGTGACTCGAACTGACCGTGCAGCTTCTTGTGCAACTCGTCAAGAACACGGCGCTCCACCATCTCGTGGCTGATGTGCTTGAGGCATCTGTTTCTGGTTGCGGTGAAAAGGTATCGGGACAGGGAATCCGTGATTTGAAGTCCGGAACGATTCTCCCACACCCAAAGCATAAGTTCCTGCACGATGTTCTCACAGACATCACCGCTTTTAATGAATAGCCTTGCATAGGCGCACAGAGTGCTGTAATAGCGCGTGAACACCTTCTCGTAGGCGGACATATTCCCATCTTTGAGCAGTTCCAAAAGTAATGTGTCAGTGCTATTATCGGTGATATTCATAATGCAAATTTATGTAAATGTTGAATATTTTTGAAAAAAGTTGATATTTCTTTTAGGAGATTTCTTTCGGGAACGGTCTTATCTATGTAACACGATTGAAATGTATGGAAGACACACAGATGGAAAGCCTGCTTGTCCGTTACTATAATGGAGAGCTTTCAGCGGAGGACATCGATAAGGTCGAGACCTGGATGAAGGTCTCGGCTTCGAATATGAAGCTGGCCGAACAGGTGTATTATATCTGTTTCGCGTCTGATGCCTTGGATATGAAGAGAAAGGTGGACAGCGGAAAGGCTTTCCGGAAGGTAAGAGGAAGGATATTGGCAGGACGGTTCAGAGGATTCTTACGCAAGGTCGAGCGTGTGGCCGCGGTGATGCTTCTTCCTTTTATCGGGCTTACTGTCTGGCTGCTGTTAGAGATGGCGGGAGACTTCACTTCTTCCGTGGAGATCCGCTCCACCGCTGGTATGGTCAGTTGTGTCACATTGCCGGACAATTCCAAAGTATGGCTCAATTCAGACTCTTTCCTGCGTTATCCGTCAAGGTTCGGCAAGGAACGCCGTGTGACGCTCTACGGCGAAGGCTATTTTGAGGTCTCAAAGGATCCCAAGCATAAGTTCATCGTCGAGGCAAAGAACGCGGAGGTGGTTGTCCACGGCACGGAATTCAATGTCGAGTCCTATGACGATGAATATGTCCGCACGACATTGGTGTCAGGAGCGGTGGATATGAACTATGACGACCGGAATCATCATCGCAAGTCTTTGAGATTGATGCCGTCTCAGCAGGCGGTCTATAACACGAAGACCGGGGTGATGCACCTGAGGGAGGAAAATGTGCTTTGCAACACTTCCTGGCGTGACGGCAAGATTGTCCTTGACAACACCTCGCTTGAGGATGCCTTAAGGATGATCGGCAACAAGTACAATGTCAGTTTCATAATAAAGAACGATAACCACAGGCATTACAAGTTTACAGGCACATTCTCTAACCAGAACCTGGATGTGATCCTGCGTTATTTCAATATTTCGTCGAATATCCGCTTCAGGCAAGTTGATGAGCGTCAGACCGGTCGCGACGGCTCTGCGGGCAGAAGTGTCTATGAAGTGATATAATCCACATAGTCAAATTAGTAACAAACAAAACTTTAGTCGATGATGAAAAAACAATAAACCGTTTAATACGACATACGGGAAAACTCAAAGAGCCTTCCCGTGACCATTAAGAAAACGTATGGCAATCTCCCAATCCCATACAGAATTCACAATATTTTCAAATTTATGAAAAAAAATAACCACAAAGAAATTTTTCTGTGGGGAGGACAGGTTATGGCGAAAGCCATGGCTTTGTGTCTGGCATTGACACTCTTATCCTTCCCGACCTTCGCCCAGGAGCGGAAAAACATCACCTTCAAGGTGGAAAACGCTCCTATCTCATCTGTAATCAAGCAGATTGAGCAGCAGAGCGGCTACACTTTCTTCTACAATAACGATGTGGATGTCTCCTCTAATGTCACTGTGTCTTTGCAGGACAGCGACATCAGGACAGCGCTTGCGCGTCTGTTCAACGGGACCGGCATTTCCTGGTCCATTGAAGGAGAGCACGTCATCTTGTCAAAAGCGCGTCAGACTGCCAAGGCCGCGGTTTCGGCTGATAGGAAACTTGACGGTGTTGTCCTTGACAAGACCGGCCAGCCAGTCACCGGAGCGGCCATCGTAGTCGCCGGGAACACGTCTGTCTATGCGATTTCAGACATTGACGGCAAGTTCACGCTGCCGTGGAGCGACCAGATCGCAGACGCCACACTTGAGGTCACGCTTCTTGGCTATGTGTCGCAATCCGTTCCTGTGAACGGCCGCTCAAAAGTTGAGATAGTTCTTCAGGATGACACCCAACTTCTTGAAACATCGGTGGTCACCGCTCTTGGCATCAAGAAGTCGGAGCGTTCCGTGACCTATAATGTGCAGGCTCTTGACGACAATGTGTTCAAGAACCGTGACGCCAACCTTGTGAACTCCATCCAGGGTAAGCTGGCCGGTGTGCAGGTGAACGCCACAGGTGCGGGTCCAGGCGCGGAGACCAAGGTGGTGATGCGTGGTGCTAAATCTCTGTCGAACTCAAACAACGCGCTTTACACCCTCGACGGAATCCCGCTTCCCACGCTTTCTATGACAACTCCGGGAGACAGCTATTCCATCTATAACGGAAGCGCCATATCCGGTGATGGCATCTCGAACTTCAATTCTGACGACATCGGCGGGATGACCGCGCTTGTCGGACCTTCCGCCGCGGCGCTTTATGGTTACAAGGCGCAGAACGGTATCCTGATGCTCACTACAAGAACGGCGGAGGATGGTGTGCGTGTCTCCTACAGCACAAACAACACATTCTCCACTCCTGTGATGCTGCCTAAGCTTCAGAGTTCTTACGGAGCCAAGGAAGGAGTCTATGCATCGTGGGGGAATCCACTACTTTCACCTCAGACCTGGTCGGTGAAGGATTTCTTCCGGACAGGGTACAACTCCCAGCACACCGTCTCTCTCGGAATCGGACGTGAGGACAGCCACACCTATCTTTCCGCAGGTGTCAATGACGCGCAGGGTGTCATTCCCAACAATGACTACAGGCGTTACAATGTGACGGCAAACCATTCGGAGGATTTCCTTGACAACAGGATGCATCTCAGCCTGCTTGCGATGTATATGAACGTCAAAGAGCAGAATATGCTCTCCGGTGGACAGTACTACAACCCGCTCATACCTCTGTACCTTATGTCTCCAAGCGATGACCTGGACAAGTACTCTGTCTATGAGCGTTATGACGCGTCCAGAAACTTCCCGGTGCAGTACTGGGACTGGGGAAGCCAGGACCTTCAGATGCAGAATCCTTTCTGGACGGTCAACAGGAATATGTTCAACACCACCAAGAACCGTTACATTATGGGCGCTTCCCTGAAATACGACATAACAGACTGGATGGACATTTCCGCACGGGCGAGAATGGACTACAACAACACCCTTGCGGAGCAGAAGAACTACGCTTCCACCTCCGGACTTTTCGCCGGTGAGAAAGGACGTTACTTCCACAATCAGAGCACGACTCTCCAGACCTATGCCGATGTCCTCCTGAACATCCACAAGACATTCGGAGACAATCTTGTCCAGCTGAACGCCAACCTTGGAGCATCGATTGAGGATTACAACTATCGCCAGACCTATGCCGCAGGAGATCTTCTGGGAGTCCCGAACCTGTTTACATTCACCAACATGAACACAGGCAAGGGTTTCTATAAGAACACTTACAGGGATCAGGTCCAGTCAGCGTTCGCAACCGTCCAGCTCGGTTACAAGAATATGGTGTTCCTCGACGCGACCTTCCGTTCGGACTGGAACACCCAGATGGTGAACACTTCGTCGCTTCCTCTGGCGTACCCGTCAGTCGGCCTTTCGGCGATTCTGACCGACATATTCGGCATCAAGTCCGACTGGTTCAATTATGCGAAAGTCCGCGGATCTTACGCCGAGGTAGGTAATCCTATCATGCGTTTCCTTACTGTTCCTACCCACTCGGTCACTGCCGGATCTCCAGCCGAGAACACCTACGCTGTCTCAGACGACTTCAAGGCTGAGCGTACAAGATCCTACGAGATCGGAGCGGATGTCAGACTTTGGAACGGGAAGGTCAACGCCAGCGCGACATATTACCACTCGATGACATATAACCAGGTGTTCACCCCTGAGGTGCCGTCTTCATTCAGATACCGAACCATCTATGTGAACTCCGGACGCATCGACAACAAGGGTATCGAACTCTCGCTCACGTTGAACCAGAACCTTGGACCGGTGGATTGGACATCAGGCCTTATATATTCCAGAAACAAGAACAAGATTGTTGAGATGCTTGACGCCACGTTCAACGGCACGGAGTTCCAGAGCAACCAGCTTTCTGTGGGCGGTCTCACAGGTGTCCAGATGTGGCTTATCAAAGGCCGGAGCATCGGTGACATCTATGTGCGTGGCCTCAAGACTGACGAACACGGCTACGTCTGGGTTTCTCCTACAGCGTCCACGGTTGTTCCCGCTGACATAACTGACGGAATCTCATCGATGATCTATGCCGGCAACGTCAATCCAAGCTGGACGGGGTCGTGGAGGAATGACTTCAGCTGGAAGGGGCTCAATCTTGGTGTCCTGGTCACAGCTCGTGTCGGTGGCATAGGGGTCTCCCTGACGGAGGCGACACTTGATTCGTTCGGTATGTCACAAAGGTCAGCGGACGCGAGGAACAACGGCGGCGCGCTTGTGAACGGTGTGCGTATCCCGGCGCAGGCCTATTATGAGACGATCGGAGGCAAGGGCACCAGCGCGCTTGGAGCCTATTACACCTATTCGATGACAAATGTCAGACTTGCCGAGGTTTCTTTGGGCTATGATGTTCCTGTCCAGA
Organism: uncultured Bacteroidales bacterium; assembly: GCA_934725285.1. GTDB lineage: Bacteria > Bacteroidota > Bacteroidia > Bacteroidales > UBA932 > Cryptobacteroides. The sequence goes on from CAKVBK010000005.1 coordinate 23,765, forward strand.
ACTGGCAGAAAGTGATCAAGGGACTCAACCTGTCTGTCGTGGGGAAGAATCTTGCGATGATCTACTGTAAGGCTCCGTTTGATCCGGAGGTGGCTTCCGGCACTGGCAACTATTCGAATGGCATAGACTATTTCACAATGCCGGCCACACGCAACATCGGATTCTCTGTAAAAGTCACCTTTTAAGTAATGGAACTGAATTATGAAGAAAATTAAATATACTTTGGCGATTGTCGCCGCGATATCCGCCGCGATGTCCTGCACTGATGGTTTCCTCGAAAGGAACACGAATCCCGAAGAGGCCACGGAGGAGATGCTCGGATGGGATAACTTGACGACCGGCTCGGCATTCGCTCAGATGACAAGAAATATAATTCCTACCTACCAACTCATCGGCTCGGAGGAATACGGCAGCGCTAACTATCAGGTTGTACAGGATCTTACCGGAAACCTCTTCGCGAACTACATCGGAGTGGTGAACGCCGGTTTCACCGCGAACAATATGTACAACATCACAGCGAAGAGCTGGTACGAGGCTATGTTCAACGACGCCTATGTGCGCGCCACCAGCTCTTGGGAGACGCTGGATCTCCACAGACAAGACGCTCCGGAGGCCGCGGCTCTCGGGGATATTCTCAAAGTCGCTGTCCTTCACAGGGTCACTGACACGTATGGGCCGATCCCTTACAGCGAGATAGGTTCTGGGAACGTGACCTTGAAATATGATTCCCAGAAGGACATCTATGCAAGTTTCTTCAAGGAACTGGACGCAGCCATCACGACGCTGACATCATTCTGGAGGGCACAGCCGGAAACGAGACTTCTCGCGGACTATGACAACATCTATGGTGGGAATGTGAAAAACTGGCTAAAGTTCGCCAACACTCTCAGGATGCGCCTTGCGATGCGTGTGGTCTATGCGGACAGCGACCTTGCGATGGCACAGGCTGACGCCGCCCTCGCGAACCCTGCCGGCCTTATGGAAGCCGCGAATGACATCGCATACTACAACAAGCCGGCTTCCGGTGCCTGGGAGAATCCTCTATACGTGATCCAGTACAGTTTCAATGACGACCGTGTGGGTGCCACCATTGAGACTTATATGAACGGGTTCAATGATCCTCGCCTTCCGAAGTATTTCGTGGCGGGTTCGGATGGCGGCTATCACGGGGTGCGTAACGGCATCAGTGTCACTGCCGGCTATGCCCAGTCCGGACTGCTTTCGAGGTTCAACTGCACCAACAATGACAACACCCTCATAATGAACCCGGCCGAGGCCTGGTTCCTGAAGGCGGAGTACTGGCTCCGCAAGGGTGATATGACCCAGGCGAAGAACTGCTACGAGGAAGGTGTGAAGGTTTCGTTCGATGTGTGGGGCGTCTCCGGAGCGGAGGGTTACCTGGCGGACACGGAACATAGGCCTGGTTCTTTCGCTGATGTTGTCAGCGCCGGGAACTCATACAGCAGCCAGCTCTCGACAATCACTCCGGCGTGGAATGCCTCAGGCTCTTTCGAGACCAATCTTGAGCAGATCATCACCCAGAAGTACATAGCCGTGTTCCCAGAAGGACAGGAGGCGTGGTCGGAGTTCAGAAGAACAGGCTATCCTCACATCATTCCTGTGGTGAACAACAACAGCGGTGGAAAGATCGACACGCAGCGTCAAATCAGGCGTCTGAACTATCCGTCATCCGAGTACCGTACGAATGCCGACAATGTCAACGCGGCCGTCACGGTTATGAACGGTGAGTCTTCGCTTGGAACAGGCGACAACGGTGGAACCCGCGTATGGTGGGACAAGAACACAAGATTCTGATAATTAATAAGAAATTAAGGCTTTATGAATAAATCAGCAATAGTACTGGCATCAGCGCTTGCTCTTGGCGCGGCTCTTTCCTGCACCGAGGAGGAGGCACTGAATCTCCAGCCTGAATATAAATACACGGACGCTTACTACGAGGCTTTGCGCGCCTACAAGAATAGTGACCACTCCATCTGCTACCTCTGGTTCGCGGATTATGGCGTCCCTTCGTCATTGGCATACCGTTTCGCCGGCATTCCGGACAGTGTCGATGTCGTGTCCCTTTGGGGAGGCATCCCTGAAAAAGGCTCTCTTGACTGGAATGAGATGCAGGAGATGAGGAAAAAGAAAGGAACCAAGGTCGTGGGTGTCAAGATTATCCGTCTTGCGCATACGAATTATCTCCCTTCGTGGGCTCTTGAGATTCAGGTTCCTTCATATATGAACGGCTTTGGCGGACAGAAGGGCTATAACGACACATATAAGGAGACTTATGATGCCCGCATTGCCGCAGGCGACAGCGAGACAATCGCAGCCGCTGCCGCAGAATCCGCCGCCCGTATGGCGGGAACCAAGGCATTGATCGCTGATATGGGAGCGAACCCTTCCAGAACATTGAAGGAAGGCTCTACCGAGGAGAACCCTGAGTGGATTTATCCAGAATGGTGTAAATATGCCGGCGGTTCGATAATGAAAGAGATACGGGACAATAATCTGGACGGCTATGACCTTGACTACGAGCCAGAAGGTGACGCCTTGAGTGGCGAATGTATGAATACGTTCATCTACTATCTTGCCCAGTATATAGGACCTATGTCACCGAACCCGGAGACAATTCTCGCTGTTGATGGAAACTGGCCTGACACACATATGGCCCCTTACTGCACATACCATATCTCACAGAGTTACGGCAACACGTTGAGCGAGGGAAGTTTTAACCGCTCTGGGTGGAAAAACTCTCAGCTTATCTTCACAGAGAACATCGGAGATTATTGGAAAACTGGTGGAAATATGGAGCAGCAGGCTGCTTTCCAGCCTTCTACTGGCGGACGCAAGGGTGGTTTCGGAGCCTTCCACGGCCAGCGTGACTACAACACGACTGATTCGGGCGCGGACAAGGAGATGCCTTACGGACATCTCCGCAGAGCCATCCAGCTCCAGAATCCTGCCGTAACCAAATAAATCAGGAGGATAAAGAAATGAAAAGCATATTGAAATACTCGGCTGCTACGGTGATGTCTGTTCTCGCCCTTGCTTCATGCGAGGAAATGGAGAATTATCAAACGACCATTGACGTCGCTCCAAAGCTTGTTTATTTTAATCTTAAGGACGGCGATGCATTCTCGACGAGAATCACTCATCGTCCGATAGGCTCGCAGGGTTCGTTCCACACGGAATTCCAACCCAATTGCAACACCACGAACCACGGGGATGTCACCGTCACCGTGGAACTTGATGCCGATCTTGTGGCAGAATATAACCAGAAACACGGTACGGCCTATGTGGCTCTTCCTGAAGAGTTCATAAAGATAACGAATCCTTCAGTGCTCATCGCTGCTGACACGACGGCCTCACGTGATACTGTGAAGATTGACCTCGATGAAGAAAGAGATCTTTCGCAGCTCACCGAACGCGCGTATCTGGCTCCGTTCAGACTCACTTCCGATGGCCTTCAGGCCAGCGAGCAGAAGGGAAACCTCTGGTTCATTGTCAATACCGAGACGAATCTCATCCGTCCTATCAGTTCAGAGAACGACCTTGTCGGATTCACAGCGGGCGGCTCTACGGAGTGGACTGCGGATTGCGGGAACTTCACGAATCTTTTCGACGGTAATACGGGCACAGGTGTCACATTCGATGCTGGAAGCTCTGTGGTTGTCGATATGAAGAAGGAACTGATGGTGACGGGCTTCAAACTTAAAACCACATCCACGACGGCAATTTCTATAGAGTATAGTAGTGATGGGCTCCAATGGTCTCAGGCGGGAACGCCTGCGCAGGGTGAGTATTCGTATTCCGACAGGATGTGGTGTGCGGCGGTATATGACTATTTATCAGCGCGTTACCTTCGCCTCTCTTTTGAGAACTCAAGCTGGGTCAACGAACTTGAGGTCTATATGATTGAGAGCACCGAGCCTACTCTCTACACGCAGACAGGCGTTGACAACACTGTCACAGGAAAGATAGTTCACGTGAAGGGTGTCGGTTCGTCTTCAGACTTCAGCTCGGCATTCAAGGTTTATACGACCATATCCTCGGACAAGGGATATAATGTCAATGTCTTTGTTGACAATTCTCTTATCGCTGCATATAACGAAAAGCATAAGACATCCTATGTCCAGATGCCGTCCGAGAACATAGACCTTCAGAACGCGTCAATGGAAATCGCTGTCGGCGATAACGCTACTTCAGAGGAAGTCAAGCTTGCGCTCAAGGGTGACCTTACAGGCCTTACTGATGAGAACGGCTACCTCATACCTCTTACGATGAAGGCATCCGGTGCAGTGACCAGCGAGAGTCGCGGTACGGTATATGCTGTCATCGTGCCGGAGACCAAGCTCATCAAGACTATCAAGTCCGCAGATGAGATCACCGGTTTCCTTGCCGGTGGCAAGAGTTTGTGGAGCGCCGACTGCGATGACAGTGCCAGTCTCTTCGATGGGGATAACGGCACATCGGTTTACTTCAATGGTTCAGACAATGTCCTCACTGTAAACCTTGGCGGAAAACATTTCGTGACAGGTCTTGATATAAATACTTTCAGGCTGAAGAATATCACCATAGAATTCAGTCTTGACGGAACTTCTTGGAAATCTGCCGGTACGGCGGATGAGAGTGATGTGGTATTCAGCGGTGGTTCTTCAAATTACCGTCAGGGTGACTACTATGTGGCATTCGGTGAATATCTCGAGGCAAGCTATCTGCGCCTTTCTTTCGATTTCAATATGAATTACTCATATTATAATAGAATCGGTGAAATCAATGTCTATGAAATCGAAAGCACCGAACCGACCATTTATACTATTTGCGGTACCGACAACACCTTTACAGGCGAGGTAGTGCATCACATCACTGCGGGATCCAAGGGCTCTCTCAGCGCAGAGTTCAATGTGATGACGACTATCTCATCTGCTGGCGGCTGGTCCGTGAAAGCCGAAGGCGATGCTTCTTTGGTAAGTTCTTACAATAGCAAGAACGGTACGAAGTACGCACCTCTCGATCCGTCATACATTGCCATCACAGGAAACCCTTGTACAATCGCAGCTGGTGCCACCAAATCTGAAAGTAAGATCTCCCTTGCACTTACGGGGGATATCTCCAAGCTCACGAACGCGGACGGATACCTGCTACCGATAAAACTTTCCGCATCAGGAGCCGTGACCAGTGCAAGCCGTGGAATCGTGTATGTGGTCATCACGATCAAGAAAAGTGCAGAGGCTCTCAAGTCCATTTCTTCCGCTTCAGAGATTGAAGGGACTGAAGTGGCTGACAGAACAGGTTGGAAGATTGTCGAATGTGATGAGGGCGGAATCTATACAGCCGATTCTTCTCCATATTCCTCACTCTTTGACGGAAATCGTAGCACTTACGTGCGTACGTGGGGAGGTCCTATAACTTTCACAGTGGATCTAGGCAAGGAATATGATATGACTGGTTTCGTAATCACGGCTCGTTCTGGAAATTATGAAAGATATCAGCCTAAGTCTGTCTACATCGAGGGGAGCACTGACGGCAATGAGTATATTGAACTAGGAACAGCTTCTACGTCAGCAGGAACATTGCTTAACGCATCTCCTTCATCTTATGGTGCCTTTTATGGTGTCAAGGTCAGATACTTGAAGATCAATGCCGATTATGGCGGTTCCAATATGGGTACAGCTGAGTTTAATATCTATGCAAAATAGTGATAAAAGCATAAAGTAATGAAACTAAATAAATTAACAGTTCTTTTTCTGACAACTGCGGCATTTGCTACGGAAGCCTGCCAAAAATCAATAGAATTTCGGGATGTGGTTTATTTCACAGGAACGGAAAGCTCCCCGGTGACAAGTATGTATGTTGAGGGTCCGACTGCCCTTGGCCTTACTGTCACGGCTTCCAACAAATTGGAGTCTGACATCACGGTCGGAGTGACGGTCGATCCCGCTGCGCTTGCGGCCTATAGCCAGTCTCAAGGCATTGACTATGTGATGCTCCCTGAAGGCAGCTACAAGCTTGACGATAATTCATTCAAGATAGAGGCCGGAAAGAATGTGTCGCTTCCTGTGAATTTCGAGATCACTTCTATGGATGACTTTGAGGACGGAGCTAAGTACTGCGTTCCTATCACATTGACCGAGACCTCCAACGGGATGGACATCCTCAAGGCTTCCAAGACAACCTACGTGGTCATCAATCAGATCATTACCACGCAGGGACCGGACCTCGGCCAGAGTTATTACATCAATTTCCCGACGATTGTCAACAATGCGATGTTCAGCAATATGTCAGCCTGTACAATGGAAATCCGCGTCAAGATGGACAAATGGCAGAACGCAAACCCTTTCATCTCATCATTGATGGGTGTGGAGGAGAACTTCCTCCTTCGTTTCGGAGATGTGTCCTGTGACAACAACCAGCTTCAATATGCCGGTCGTGGCGCTTCCATCACTTCGTCAAGCCATTTCAATACTGGTGTGTGGTATCACATCGCGGTTGTTGATAATGGTTCCACACTGACTCTCTATGTGAACGGAAATGTCGAGGGAACTGTGGATTCATCAGGAAAGAGTGCGATAAATCTTGCCTGGGACTATATGGACGGATTTCACATCGGCCGTTCGGAGAGAGGGCGCCTTATGGATGGCGTTGTGAGTGAGGCGCGTGTTTGGAACAGGGCACTCAATGTCATCGAGCTTGAGAACAACCAGTGCTACGTGGATCCTAAATCCGATGGCCTCATAGGCTACTGGAGGCTTGACGAACTCGTGGATGGCAAGTTCAAGGATCTTACAGGAAATGGAAATGATGGCGAGCCTACCGCTTCTGTTAAATGGTATGAAGGCCTTAAATGTCCTGTAGTTGAATAGAGTGGTTCATATTTCGCTATTTTGCGCGGCGTACCTTGCCGGGGCATTGTCCCTGGCAGGGCAGACGCCACGTATCCTGCGTTTCGAGAAGTCCGTGGTGGAGATCGACACTGTGCGCCATGACACCGGTCCGGTGAAAGTGAGGTTCGTCTGCACGAACATCTGTGACAAGAATGTCAACATCCTTGCCGTGAACTCCCAATGCGGGTGTGCGAAACCCTCTTTTTCCCGCGCCGCGATCAAACCAGGAGCGAAGGGCTATGTGGATGTGGTACTTGACCCTTCTTCCTTGTTCGCGGAGCAGAACCGCCACCTGACAGTCATCGCCACCAACGGTGACTACCGCAAGTTCAACACAATCACCATCCACGGTTATGTTGCGCGTGATGTGACAGAAGAGGAGGTTCGTTATCCCTATGAGCTTGTTCCCGGCTTCCGTTCGGAAGTTGATGTGCTTGGAATGCGGCTCAACAAGAAAGGTGATGTCTCGGAGAAAGAATTCACCGTGTACAATTCTTCATCAAAGGAAGTCTCGCTCAGGTGGACTTCTGACCGCAGGAATGTGAAGGCGGTGATTCCAGAGACATTGGCCCCTCATTCGGCAGCCAGAATCAAAGTGTCATTGGACACGGCGGGAATGCCGTCAGGGGCATTCTCTGAGTCATTGTACATCTATGTCAACAACCACAAGTCCACGGTGACTCTGAAAGGCGTTGTCGAATAATCAGATGAATATATGCGAAAATCATTCTTACTCCTTGCGTTTGCGTTGCTTTTAATCGCCTGTGCAAGGAATAAAGAGCCGGAATTGAATATTATACCGCTCCCTCAGTGCATTGAATATACCGATGGAAGATGCGATGTCGGAGAAGGTGTCATCACCGTAACATCGGATTCACTCTTGCTTCCGGCGGTGGCCTACCTTGAGCGTTCTCTGAAGGTCGATGGCATCAGCACGGACGGAACCGTGCCGGTGAACCTTTCCATAGACAATTCCCGTCCCGGTCAAGGATATCGTTTGTCGGTCCGCCCGTCAGGCATTGAGATCAGTGGAGGCTCCTATGAGGGCGTAGTCTCAGCGATATCCACTCTGCGTCAGATTCTTTGGAATAACAAAAGGGATATTCCCGCATTGGTGATCGAGGATTCTCCGCGGTTTGCCTGGCGTGGTGTGATGTTGGATGTCTCGCGGCATTTCTTCACTGTCAGCGAGGTGACATCCCTCATTGACGAGATGGCGTTGTACAAACTGAACCGGCTTCATCTCCATCTTACGGACGATCAAGGTTGGAGGCTAGAGATAAAGTCCTTTCCAAAACTTACCGAAGTGGGTGCCTGGCGCAGGATGGATAAATTGGACAGCGCTTGCATCAAGACAGCCTCGGAGACTTCCGACCCTAAATTCCTTCTTCCGGAGGATCGTGTCAGGGACGACGAACAGTACGGTGGCTGCTACACTCAGGACGAGATGCGGAGTGTCATCCGTTATGCAAAGGATCGTGGCATAGAGATAATTCCGGAGATTGACATGCCCGGACATTCGCTTGCCGTGCTCCGGTCTTATCCTCAACTCTCTTGTGACGGAAATGGCGGAGCCTGGGGGCAGAATTTCTCCACGCCTTTGTGCTTGGGCAACGATGAAGTCCTTTCTTTCTGCAAGTCTGTGCTTGGAGAGGTGTTTGCATTGTTCCCTTCCGTTTATGTGCACATTGGCGGTGACGAAGTCGAACGCACGGCTTGGGGGCACTGCTCGAAATGTGTGGAACGCGTCCGCAGTAATGGCCTTGGCGGAGCGGAGAACCTACAGGCATGGTTCACACGTGAAATGGAAAAATACTGCCGTGAGAACGGCAAGAAGATAATCGGATGGGACGAGATTGCGTCCGATGGGCTTACAGGTGAAAGTATGGTTATGTGGTGGAGAAACTGGAGTCCGGCGTCACTGTCGAGGTCCCTCAATGACGGTCATCCTGTCGTGATGACACCATCGGAGTTCTACTATCTTTCCGAGGAGCAGGACAAGAACTCGTTGAGGAAGGTTTATGACTATGAGCCTTGTGGGGAAAACTTTCAACAACATCCCGGAGGTGTCATCGGGATTCAGGGAAACTTGTGGAGCGAGAAAGTGCCGACAATCGAGCGCGCCGGTCAGCGGATCTTCCCTCGTCTTCTGGCCATAGCCGAGTCAGCGTGGACTATGCCGGAAGGTAAGGATTTCAGTGACTTCGAAATGCGGCTGCCTGTCCATCTGAAGAAACTGGACAAGGCTGGTTGGACCTACAGGTATCCTGATGTCACGGGGGTGTTCGACAGGAACATCTTTTCGGGAGAGACCAGCGTGGATCTTTCTGTACCCCAAGGAGCTGTCCTTCATTATTCTGTGGACGGATCCGTACCCGATCTGACCTCACCGGTATACACCAAACCTTTTCTCGTCCGTGACAGTTGTCTGTTGAGACTTCGCTGTTACAATTCGAGGGAGGTGGCTGGTGAGATCCGTGACGTGGTTTTCGTGGAACGGGATTGCCTGCCCGCTGTCGAGAAGGATTCTCCGCTTTCAGACGGACTTCTGGTCAGATGGTATGATTTCAGCGGCTCCGTCTGCGCTGACATAGACAAGTCCCCGTTGAATGACAGTTTCGTGAGTGAGACTATTGATATTCCTGAAAATGTAAGTGGTGACATTGGGTTGATCTTTGATGGGTACATCACTGTTCCGGCGGATGGGAGCTATTGCTTCTACACCTATTCTGACGATGGAAGCGAATTGCTTGTGGATGGCGAGATGGTTGTTGAGAATGACGGGCTTCACTCTAGAATGGAACGTTCCGGAAGCGTTTCTCTGCGAAAAGGACTTCATAAGTTCGCCCTTAGGTATTTTGATTCCAACGGAGGCGTTCTTTCCGCTGGAATGACCGATGCCTCCGGCAGGCATATTCCATTTCCCGAAGGAATATTCAAGCATTAGTGGTATGCCTTGTGGTGAGTTTCATTTATTGATAAAGCTATGGTGAAAAATAAAATATTGTCGCTGGCCGGTGCGGTGGCGCTCATATCCGCGTCCTGCGGAACACCGGACTATAAGGATGCCTCTCTTTCTGCTGAGGTTCGTACCGAGGCGTTGCTGAGGCTGATGACATTGGAGGAGAAGGTCGGTCAGGTTATCTGTCCGCTTGGCTGGCCGATGTATGAGAAGGTAGGGGTGGATTCCGTGACGGTATCGGAGAGATATAAGGATTTCATTGACAACCGGCACGGAGGAATGCTTTGGGGAACGTTCCGGGCTGACCCGTGGACCAGGAAGACACTTGAGAATGGTCTTAATCCGCGTCTGGCTGCGGAGGCTTACAACCAACTTCAGCGTTATGCGATCGAGCACAGCCGTCTGGGTATTCCTGTGATGCTTGCCGAGGAGGCTCCGCACGGGCATATGGCCATCGGCACGACAGTGTTCCCTACCAGTATCGGGATGGCGTCCACTTGGGACACTACCTTGATCACGAAGGTCGGGAGAGTCATTGCCGAGGAAGTCAGGGCGCAGGGCGGACACATCGGCTATGGTCCGGTGATTGATCTGGCGAGGGAATTGAGGTGGTCCCGTGTCGAGGAGACGTATGGAGAGGACGTGTTTCTGTCCTCTGAGATGGCCTCGGCGATGGTTCGCGGGACAAGCCCAAAGCATAACGGCTACGATAAAGGTGTCATTTCCACATTGAAGCACTTCGCTGCTTATGGAATCCCGGAAGGAGGCCATAACGGCAATCCGTCATTCGTCGGGGAGCGTGAGCTTAGAGAGAATTTCCTGCCGCCGTTCAAGGCTGCCATTGACGAGGGGGCGTTGTCCGTGATGACTTCATACAACTCTTTGGACGGCATTCCCAGTACCGCCAATTCTCATCTGTTCCGCGACATCCTGCGGAAAGAATGGGGTTTTGAAGGGTTCGTCGTGTCTGATTTGGAGAGCATCGACGGGCTGGCCGGAAGCCATCATATCGCTTCGGACAGGCAGGAAGCCGGGGAAATAGCGTTGAACGCCGGTGTGGATGTGGATTTGGGAGCGAATTGTTTCTCTTTGCTGGCTGAGTCTGTGCGTGGTGGACGAATCCCGGAGAAAGTCTTGGATGAGGCTGTCCGCCGTGTGCTGCTGTACAAATTCAAGTTCGGCCTTTTTGACAATCCTTATATTGATGAGGATGCCGCTTCGGACGTTGTCCGGTCTCCGGAACACATCAAAACCGCGCTTCAGGCGGCTCTGGAAGGTGTTGTCCTTTTGGAGAACAATGGTGTGCTGCCTCTGGACAAAGGAATTAAAGTGGCTGTCATAGGACCGAATGCGGATAATGTCTACAATCAGCTCGGGGACTATACCGCGCCTCAGGATCCGGCCAACGTCAAGACGATGCTTGACGGAATCAAAGCCAAGGTCGGCGATGGAAATGTCATTTACGCAAAGGGCTGCGCTGTCCGTGACGAGGCGTCCGCTGACATTCCGGCCGCTGTCCGTGCCGTCCGTGCCGCCGATGTGGCGGTTGTTGTCGTCGGAGGGTCCAGCGCCCGTGATTTCAAGACGAAATATATCGACACAGGTGCCGCGGTGGTCGATTCCAAGGCTGTCAGCGATATGGAATCCGGGGAAGGTTTCGACCGTTCCACTTTGACTTTGCTTGGCTGTCAGCAGGAACTTCTGGAGGCCGTGCGTCGAATCGGCAAGCCGATGGTCGTTGTCTATGTCGAGGGCCGTCCTTTGGACAAACGTTGGGCAAAGGACAACGCGGACGCTCTCTTGACTATGTGGTATCCAGGTCAGGAGGGAGGAAACGCGCTTGCCGATGTGCTGTTCGGGGATTATAATCCGGCCGGCCGTCTGCCGGTCTCTGTGCCTCGCGAGGTCGGGCAGCTTCCCGTTTATTACAACAAGAAGTTCCCTGTGGGACACGATTACGTTGAGGTTCCGTCGGCTCCGCTTTATCCGTTCGGCTATGGGCTTAGCTATACTAAGTTTAGCTATGATGATTTGTGTGTGACTCCGGTGTCCCCGGCACAGACCGCTTCCGGCAAGTGCTCCGAAAAGGATGTTGTAGCTGTGCCGATGGCTGGGAAGGGAATATCGGATGATTTGGTTGAGGTGTCGGTCATCGTGTCAAATGTCGGTGACTATGATGGTGATGAGGTTGTTCAGCTATACTTGACTGATCTCAAGGCCAGTGTGACACGTCCTAACAAACAGCTTAGGGCTTTCCGTCGTCTGCATATCAGGGCGGGGGAGTCGGAGTCAGTCAAGTTTACTCTCCGTGCTTCCGATTTTGCTTTGTATGACAGGAATATGCATTATGTGGTAGAGCCAGGTGATTTTCGGATCGCCATTGGAGCCTCTTCCACTGACATCCGCGCTGAACAAAATGTCTCTGTCCTGTAATATTCCTTAGAGGAAGAAACTACGACAAAGGGTTGGAACAAAAGTTAAAAGGAACACCGGCAAGGTCGGCAGTAATACGACAAAGGGTTGGAACTTTCGTTCCAACCCTTTGTCGGGATGATCCGACTCGAACGGACGACCCCTACGTCCCGAACGTAGTGCGCTACCAACTGCGCTACATCCCGATTGCCATTTTGGCTTACGGCTCAAAAGGCAGCCTCGGGAGACTGCCTTTCGATATTCCTTATGCGAGTTTGTTGATATAAACCGCAATACCACTCTTGAGATTGGCGGCCTTGTTCTGATGAATAACCCCGATCTTCGCGAGTTTGTCAATCATCTTATAGACCTTAGGAGCGCCATCCTCGGCAGCCTTCTTGTCAGTAGTGTTACGAATCGCGCGGATCGCGTTCCTCGTCGTCTTTGCATAATACTTATTATGCAATCTGCGCCTCTCGCTTTGGCGATTGGCCTTTTTTGCTGATGCGTGATTTGCCATCGTTTTTATTTTTTAATATTTGTAGTGGGTAGGAGAATCGAACTCCTATTGCGGGAATGAAAATCCCGAGTACTAACCGTTATACGAACCCACCAAACTTGTTTCAAGTTTTGGACAACGTGTCCAAATTGGGATGCAAATATATGGATAATTTTCGACCTTACAAAATAATTCGGCCGTTATTTGCCTTATTTGCTCTCATTACCGTCCTCATCCCACTCAAACGAGTACAAAAGTGATTCTGTCTGCCTGAGATATTGCCGCTTGTCATATTTGGGAGCGTAAACCCATGCCTCCAGGACAATGATGTCCTTGCCATCCTTGCTGTAGAAGGAATGTGACACGAACGGGCCGCCCATAAAATCATTATAGACCTCCCAAAGGCCTCTCGTCTCCACGAAATCCATGTCATGGTACTTCAGAAATTTGATCCCCGGCTTTACGAACACGCTTGTTGTCATGTATGTGTTGTCCAGCATGCCCGGGACATATTCCTTGAGGAACTCGTTGCGTTTGGCGATGATGTTCTCTTCGGAGAACGGCTCCTCGTCAGTCGCCGGGTACTTGTAGATGAATATACCCTGTGTCGTGTACTGTTTCTCGTCCGCAATCCAGATGAAATCATCAGTGGCTTTTTTCAAGGTGTACCCGACAGGGAAGTGAACCTTGCCGCCGATCATATTGTCCACAACATCAGCCAGCTTCGATTCCTCGTAGAGCAATGTGTTGGCTATGACCCTGTTCCTTTCCGCCTGCTCTATAGCTCCGGTGATGTTCTCACCGTTCCTGTCAAGCACGACAGCGGCCGAGTCCGCGCATGAAGCGTTGACTTGGATCACACACTGCGGGTGAGCCCAGACGTCCGTTCTGTAGACGACCCCCTGTTTTGTGACAGTCGAGTCGATGTTGAAGATCACTATGTTTCTGTGGAGCTTGAACATGTCGGTGAAAGCCGCCGGAGAGAGGTTCACCAATGAGTAAAGCGGCTCCCTTTGCGGAAGGTAGTCGCAGTCTCTGGCGAGAAGGCTGCCGATCTCGTTGCCGAGGTTCCCTTCCCAATTGTCCTTGCCAATGACCACGATGACTTCCCCTGCCTTCCCTGAGACGTTGGGCAGCAGAGGCTTTGTGTTGTTCCTGCACGAGAAAGCGCTGACCAGTGCCAGCATGCAGATGAGGATTGTTGATATTCTTTTCATCATATTCATTTTGTTTTTAACGGATCAGTCTTGCGATGTCGTTTCCGAACGCAAGCACCATCAGCATCATAAGCAGGAACATCCCGACAATCTGCGCTGCAGTGAGGAACCTGTCGCTCGGCTTGCGTCCGGTTATCATTTCGTAGAGGCAGAAAACGATGTGGCCTCCGTCAAGGGCTGGAATCGGCAGGAGATTCATCACCCCGAGCATTATTGAGAGCAGAGCGAGGATATTCAGAAAACGGTACCAGTCCCACGTCGCGGGAAAAACCTGTCCGATGGCGATGAAGCTGCCAACCGACTTGTAGGCCTCCGTGCTTGGCGAGGCTACAAGCTTCAAATCCCTAAGATACCCTCCGATGGTGTCGAAAGTCAGTTTGACACCCGCCGGAATGGCGCTGGCCAATGAATATTCCTTCGTCGTCACACCTGGAATCTGCATGAATATTCCGATCCTGCCGGCAGTGTCCACCTGAAGCGGAATGGCGAGTGTGTCGGAGTCTCTGAGAATGGTGGCAGTGACGGTTCCGCCGCGGATCTCGGAAAGATATTTCCTGGAATCCTGCACGAACGGTGTGCTGACGCTGTCCAAGGCTATGATTCTGTCGTCATGCCGCAGCCCTGCCGTGGAGTTTGCCGATGCGCTCATCACCGAGTCTATGACGAACGGGACAGCGAGATCGAACACACCTGGAGTGTTCAGCACCGCGCCGATCTTCGATCGGTCGATGTAAAGGTCCACGGTGTCCTTGTCCCTAAGTACCGTGACCTTGCTGACATTCCTGCGCGCCAGATCCGCCTGGAGCATTCCGAAATTTTCGGGGACATATTCATCCATCTTGATGATGTGGTCGCCGTTGCGGAATCCCAGTTCGACTCCCAACTCATTGGTGTAGATCTGGCTGCCGTCGTTGCTGATGTAGGCGCTTCCCCAGACCGCCATGATGCAGATGTAGGCGAGTATCGCGAATATGAAGTTGTAAAGTACGCCGCCGCCCATCACCAGAAGTCTCTGCCATGCCTTCTTTGTACGGAATTCCCACGGTTGCGGATCTTTTTTCATCGATTCCAGATCCATCGACTCGTCGATCATTCCGCAGATCTTGCAGTAACCGCCCAGCGGCAGCCAGCCGATGCCATATTCAGTCTCCCAATCCTTGGCTTTCGGGAATATCTTTGTGAACCATTTCCCCTTGGTGCTGAACAATTTTGTGCCTCCGGCGTCGAAAAACAAAAAGAATTTATCCACCCTGATTCCGAACAGCTTAGCGAAAGTGAAATGCCCGAACTCGTGGATCACTATAAGTATGGAAAGCGCAAGAATGACTTGCAGGATCTTCATCAGAACAATCATCATCAACCTCTCTTGGCTATGGCCTCAATCTTCCTTTGGGCCAATGAATATATTTCCTCGTTTGTCTTGAATATCTCCTCGATGGACGGCTCTTTTATGAACGGGGCGCATTCCATGCATTCTCCGGCCACATCCGTGATGTCATAGAACGAAATCCTGTCATGAAGGAACGCCGCCACAGCAGCCTCGTTCGCCGCGTTCAGGGCGCACGGAATATTCCCGCCTTTTTCCAAAGCCTTGTAGGCCAGGGCAAGCGCCGGGAACTTGTCTGTGTCGGGCTTGAAGAAAGAGATGCCGCCCAGTTCCGCGAAATCCAGTTTCTTGTTTGCCAACGGTAGCCTTTCTGGAAATCCTATGGCGAACTGGATCGGTTCCCTCATGTCAGGGCATGCAAGCTGGGCGATGATGGAACCGTCCTCATATTCAATCATGGAGTGTATGATTGACTCTGGGTGCACGACAACATTGATCCTGTCGGCGAGCGTGTCGAACAGCCATCTGGCCTCAATCACCTCGAAGCCTTTGTTCATCATTGTGGCCGAATCGATTGTGATTTTCGCCCCCATGCTCCAGTTCGGATGTCTCAAGGCCATGTCCTTCGTCGCCTTGCTGATCCGTTCCTTGTCCCATGTCCTGAACGGGCCTCCGGAAGCGGTCAGATGGATTCTGTGGATCGCATTGCCTTGCGCCGACAGCAAGCACTGGAATATCGCCGAGTGCTCGGAGTCCACAGGCAGGATCGGAGCGTGGTGTTTCTTTGACAGTCCCATCACGATAGAGCCGGCGGCGACCAAGGTTTCCTTGTTTGCCAGGGCTATGACTTTCCCGGCCCCTATCGCAGACATTGTCGGGGCAAGTCCGCTGAATCCTACCATTGCGGCGACCACTATGTCCACCCTGTCACTTGTCACAAGGTCGCAGACCGATTTCATGCCGGCAAAAACCTTCGTGTCCGTGCCGGCCAACGCGTCGGAGAGATCCTTGTATTTGGCCTCGTCGCAGATGACGGCGTTGTTGGCGTCAAACTCTCTGGCCTGTCTGGCCATCAATTCCCAACTGCCTTTGCATGTGAGCAGTTCGACCTCAAACAGATCTCTGTGCTCTCTGATCACGTCGAGGGTCTGCCGGCCTATGGAACCGGTCGAGCCGAGTATGGCTATTCTTCTTTTTTCCATCAGAAACTTATGTATTTAGTAGGGTCTACCGCCTCACCCTTGTGCCAAAGCTCAAAATGAAGATGGTCCCCGTCGGAAAGCGATCCCGATCCACCGAGGACAGCGATCGGCATTCCCGCTGTCACCTTGTCCCCGGTCTTTTTCATCAACTTCTGGTTGTGTTTGTAGACAGAGATGATGTCACCTTCGTGCTGGATTCTTATCGTGTAGCCTTCCGTGTCTGTCCAACCGTCTGAGATGACAGTGCCGTCGAGCACCGACATCACTACGGAATTGCCCGGGGCAGTGATGTCAATGTATGGATGCAGAGCTTTGTCATACCCCTGAGAGACAACACCCTTGAGCGGTGTGAAGAAGTGCATCCCCTCGATCGGAAGCGACCTTGAGGAATTGGACTTGATGTCGAACCTGTCTTCGGACACCACCTCCTGCCTGAGGAGGGAATCCTTTTCGGCAAGCCTCTTGTTGTCTATGGTTTCCGCCGCATTCTTCCTGACCTCCATCAGGCTGTCGATCTTAAGCGGCTCCTGACCGTCCACGACCCTTCGCAGATTCTCGGAATACAATTCCCATTTCGTGATCACGTTCCTCAGAGAGTCTACCCTTATGGCGTTCTGTATCGCGTCGTGCTTGGTGCGTGCGTCCGGGTAGCCCGGAATGAATGTCCGTATGGGTGTGAACGCTATGAGGCAGAAAATGACCGTGACAGTGACAACCACGGTTGTGATCACCGTCACAAGGGCTCCTATTCTTGTGAATTTCCTTGACCACAGCTTGTCGTGTGTGTCGTCATCCACCAGTGTGATCCTGAAGTTATTGATTATGCCGTTTTTTTTCTGTTTGGACATATAATTTTGACTTGAAAGCCTTTTTCGTTAAATTTGCGGATTACAATGGACAGGATTATAGGCATAGATTACGGACGCAAACGCGTTGGAGTCGCGGTCAGCGACCCGCTGGGAATATTTGCCTCAGCCCTGGACACGGTTCCGGCTGCAAAGATAATAGAATATATCAAAAATTATGCTCAAAAAGAGACCATAACACGCTTTGTGGTCGGCTATCCGATGAACATGAACAACAAGCCGTCCGAGGCGGCCGCCGACGTGGATATATTCTTGAAGAACCTGGCCAAGGCTTTCCCCGGCATTCCTGTTACTCTTGAGGATGAACGGTTTACGTCAGTGCTTGCACATCGCGCGATGATAGACGGAGGGATGAAGGCGAAGGGCCGCAGGGACAAGACTTCCGTGGACAGGATCAGCGCCGCGATCATTCTCCAGAGCTATTTGGACAGGACAGGCAGAAACTAAAGGTTAGAGTTATGATATTACCTATTTATTTATACGGTTCTGAGGTTCTCAGGCAGAAGGCTGCCCCGGCGGATCTCTCTGAGAAAGAAAAAATCACCGGACTGGTGGCTGACATGAAGGAAACCCTCGCGAAATCAGAGGGCTGTGGCCTGGCTGCACCTCAGGTGGGAGAGAGCGTGAGAATCCTCATCGTCGATGGCACGGGTATGACGGATGTCTACCCTTACCTCGCTGACTTCAAGAGGGTGATGATCAATCCGGTAGTCCTGGAGGAGAGCGAGAGGAAGTGTGAATATTCCGAAGGTTGTCTCAGCATTCCGGGGATCTACTGCGATGTGACAAGGCCGCAAAGCATGACCGTTGAGTATTACAACGGAGATTTCGAAAAGGTTACCGAGACTTTCGACAAGTTCGCATGCCGCATGGTACAGCACGAGATGTCACATCTGGACGGAGACTTGTTCGTGGATCACGTCGCACCGATAAGGAAGAAGATCATTTCTAAAAAGCTCCAGAACATCGCGAAAGGAAAGGTTTTTGCAAGATACGCCACTAAAATTAAATAATCATTATCGCTATGGGTGCATTTCACGCGTATGACATACGCGGAGTCTATAACGTTGACTTCGATCGTAACACCGCCTATAAGGTAGGGTATTTTATTCCGGAACTCCTTGGCACAGACAAGGTTCTTGTGGGGCGCGACTGTCGCCTCTCGTCTCCGGAGATCCACGAATATCTTCTGAAAGGGATCACCGACGCCGGCGCTGACGTCTATGACATAGGTCTCAGCACGACCCCTATGGTTTATTTCGGAACCGCCAACTATGGGTTCAAGGCCTCGGTGCAGATCACTGCCTCCCACAATCCAAAGGAATATAACGGAATGAAGGTCTCCAGAGAGAACGCTCTCCCTGTAGGTCTGGATTCCGGCCTCGGACAGATTCAGGAGTGGATCGAGAGCGGCAGGCCTACTCCTGTCGCCAGGAAGAAGGGACAGGTCATTCTCAAGGATATTCATAAAGACTATCTTGACTTCCTGCTGAAGTTCAAGGGCGACTATTCCGACATCAAGATCGCTTTCGATCTTTCCAACGGAATGTCAAGCCTTTACGCCCGCGAGATTTTCGGTGACGGGCCGGCCTATATATTCGAGGAGATGGATGGCAATTTTCCGAACCACGAGCCTAATCCGCTGATTCCCAAAAATGTCGAGCCGCTTCAGGCTTTGGTGAGAAAGACGGGGGCGGATGTCGGTGTCATTTATGACGGAGACGCCGACCGTGTGATGTTCGTGGACAACGAGGGTAAATTCGTGTCACCGGATCTGATGATCGCCGTTTTAGGACACTATTTCGTTGACGAAAGACACGAGACCGGAACTGTGCTTCAGGATATCCGCAGCTCCAAGGCGGTAGGGGAGTATCTTACTCCGATGAGATGCAAAATGGCCACATGGAAAGTCGGCCGCGCCTTCGCCGCGAGGAAACTCCGTGAACTTGACGGAGTCTGGGGCGGAGAGCTGGCCGGACATTATTATTTCCGCGATTTCTTCTATTCTGACAGCGGACTGCTGGCTTCAATGCTGATCCTTAGGGTTGTGGCGTCAATGAAGAAGAAAGGCATAACGCTGCACGAACTCATCGGCAGGATCGCCCGTTATCAGAATTCCGGTGAGATCAACTTCCGTCTTGACGACAAGAAAGGCGCGATGGACGCAGTCAAGGAACATTTCACATCGAAAGAGAAACCTACGGCCGAGATGGATTTCGACGGCTACAGGGTCGAGTTCCCTGACTGGTGGTTCAACATCCGTCCTTCCAACACTGAGCCCTACCTCAGGTTCATCTGCGAGGCGACATCTGACGCTCTCCTTGAAGAGAAAGTGAACGAGACCAAGAAACTTCTTGTGGAGAAGTTCGGCGCTAAACTTTAGTGGGGATGGCTTGCAGAAGATTGTTGGCAGGCGCGATTGTCATCGTCCTTGCCGTGATTCAGTTCTCAGTTCCAGCCGTCGCTCAGGACACCACGATCAAGACAAAGAAGCAGGCGGAGATTCTTATCCCGAGAATCTCCAGGGAGGCTGTCCAGTCAATGGCTTTGTCCAAGGCGGAGGCTTTGGACACCATTGACACGGCGGACCCGCACATCAAGATCCTTCTCCTGTCGGACAACACTTGGAAGTATTTCAAGGATTCTACTTATGCCCGTGACCATAAGATATTCAATGAATATTGGACTCACGACTATCCTGACCCGTACCATGTGTCTTTGGACGAGCTCCCGGATGAGATCGCGCTTTGGATAGTGGACACATTGAGCGAGTACAAGTGCCCCCATCAGAATGACGTTTATTCAAAGTTCGGCTATCGCCACAGACGTCGCCACCAGGGGGTGGACCTGCCTTTGCAGACTGGCACTCCTGTCTACGCCGCTTTTGATGGCAAGGTCCGCATTTCGAAGCGTTACAAAGGCTACGGCAACCTCGTGGTTCTTCGCCACGACAACGGTCTTGAGACATTCTACGGCCATCTTTCAAAGATCTATGTGAAGGATGACCAATGGGTTAACGCCGGTACAATCATAGGCTTAGGTGGCTCGACAGGTCGTTCGACAGGACCTCATCTGCATTTCGAGACCCGTTACAAGGGCTATGCGTTTGATCCTGAATGGCTGATTGATTTTCACTCCGGTACGTTGAGACACAGGCTGTTCGTCCTGAAGAAAAAGTATCTGAACGCCAACAGCAAGTACGTTCCTGAGAGCGAGCAGGAGGAGATAGACATCCTTGAGGGTGACGCCAGGGACAAGGAGGAGGCCGCCAAGAAGGCTGAGGCCGAGAGGAAGGCTGCTGCGGCCGCACAGTACCACACCATCCGTCAGGGGGACACTCTCGGTGCGCTTGCCAGGAGGTATCACACATCCGTAAAGACCCTTTGCCGCCTGAACGGCATCAAGGAGACCACCACTCTCCGTCTCGGCAGGAAACTTCGTGTGAAGTAGTTTAGAAGCTGTTTTGATTTGTTTGAAATGTTCTTTGAGGTGAAAAAATCTTCATTTTCTTCCCGCTTCTTCAGTCAGATAGCACCGCTATCCTCCTTGGAAGAAGCGGTCAAAACTGAAGTTTTTCACTCTCAACCCAGCG
>CAKVBK010000006.1 GCA_934725285.1 uncultured Bacteroidales bacterium
ATGAAGTTCCTCGGCAAGAGCAACATAGAGGTGGACAAGGTGATGATTCTCGGTGGTTCGGACATCGCCGAGCTGGTCGCCGCAAGACTCAGTCAGAAAATCAGTTCCGTAAAGATTCTGGAACGTGACAAGGAACGCGGAATGATCCTGTCTGAGAGACTACCTGACAATGTCATAGTGGTCATCGGCGACGGCAGGAACTCTGACCTTCTGCTTGAGGAAGGGATCAAGGACTACGACGCCTTCCTGGCCCTGACCGGCAATGACGAGGCCAACGTGTTGGCCTGCGTCGTGGCAAAGAAGTTCGGGGTTGACCGCACAATCGCCGAGGTCGAGAACATCGAGTACATCCACCTCGCCGAGGAAATGGGAGTGGACTCCGTCATCAACAAGAAACTCATCACCGCCGGGCGCCTTTTCAAGTTCACCCTCAGCGGCAAGGCCAGACTTGTCAAGTACATGAGCGGCACCGACGCGGAGGTTCTTGAATATACCGTAGCACCCGGCAGCGCCATCACCAAGGGCACCCTAAAGGACATCTCATTCCCGAAAGACGCCGTGATCGGCGGTCTCATCCGTGGCAGCGAGTCCTACATCGCCATCGGCTCCACCCGCATCGAGCCCTACGACCGCGTCGTGGTTTTCGCCCTGCCCCATACCGTCAAGGACATCGACCGGCTGTTCAGGTAGTGTTTTCCATCACTGCATTCAAAAGCAGCGATTTCACCCATTTTTGTCACCGAAAGCCCAAACAGCACCCTATTTGACGCTTATGAAGGTGAGCAATATAACCGGAAGGTAGTCTTTCAGGCTGGCCTTGAGGGCTTTGCGGACAAAGCGGATGTTGTTGTCCACCTTGTCTTCGGAGATGTTCAACATTTCCGCAATCTCCTTGTACTTCAACCCTTCCAGATTGCTGAGCAGGAACGAACGGCGCTTCTCCTCCGGCAATCCGTCCAGGCATTTCTGGAATATGGCGATGATCTCGTCCGTGAAGACATCCGACAGGTCGTTCTCTTCGACCAACCGGTAATAAACCGGATTCTCCTCCCTGCCGAACGATAGGTCATTCAACTCATTCCTGAACGCTGAAGACTTCATCCTGTCCAGGCAGGCGTTCCGCACAGACCTGAACATATAACCTACAGCATTGTCAAAGGCCACTCTGTCACGGGACATCCACAGACGGACAAAGCAGTCTGCCACAATGTCTTTCGCCGTCTCCGAATCCTTCAGGAAATAACAGGCGAACTCCTCGAAGATCTTCTGGTTACTCTTGTAAAGGTCTTCGAACAGGGTCATCGTCTGTCTGTCCATGGTCTGCATACGGGCACAAACTTACACAAAAATCAGCGATTATCAGAAGTTGTTATGCTTTTTGTTTAATATACAATGAACATTTCGAAGAAATCAAAACAGCTTCTCAGATGAAACGCGGCGGAATATTCATAATAATCCAGAAAAAACTGTCGAACAGGAATATTCCTGAAAAAACTCAATTAATTTTACGGAAACGCCCGGCTCAATCGTAGTATTGTCAGAGGGCGGAATGAATCTGCCCGGTACAGACCACATAGGAATAGCGCAAAATTGAGTCAGGAATATGATAACAATCAATGACACATTGCTTTACAGGTTCGTCGCAAGGGAGACGGACGAGCAGGAGAACGCCGCTGTCAACAAATGGGCGGAAGACAAGGAAAACTATGACCATCTGAGCAGGATCTACAAGGTGTACATGCTCTCGCGTTTTGCCCTGAACAGCAAGACAGCGGAAAGCATCCGCGAGGAAAGAGCCGTCAAGGAGCGTCAGGAAAGGAAAAGGAGAATATTCTTGCGCACAGTTGGCGGAGTGGCCGCTGCGGTGCTGCTTGGCGTGTTCTTTCTGTCCGGAGGCTACTTTATGAAAAGGCACGATGACAGGATGATCGCAAAGGCCGAGAACATCGTCTCCGTACCTGCCGGAAACAAGATGGAGATCACACTGTCCGATGGGACTAAAGTGTTGCTTAGTCCCTGCTCCGAACTCCGTTATCCTGTGATATTCAAAGGCAAGGAAAGGAAAGTCAGCCTTTCCGGAAAGGCTTATTTCAGTGTCACGCACGATGAGAGGCAGCCGTTTGTCGTGAGCACGTTCGCCTCAGACGTGGTCGTGCTGGGCACCAAATTCAACGTCAAGGCCGACGAGGAAAGACAGGCATTCAGCGTTGCACTGGTAGAAGGGTCTGTCAAGGTTTGCGGCCACGGGGAAAACTCCAAGGAAACGCTGATGCGTCCCGGCGAGACGGTTGTGCTGAAAGATGGAACGCTCGCCTTCAGCGAGACCAACGTGGCCTCGGAGACTTGCTGGACACAAGGCATTCTGAACCTCAACGGAATGGACTTCGAGGAACTTATGAGGGAAATGGAGAAAGTCTATGATGTCAGGATCAGGTTGGAGTGCGGAAATATTCCTGTCCTGCGCTACAGCACCGGTGAGCTGAGGGTCAGCGATGGCATTGACACCGCCCTGCGGCACCTTCAGAACTTCGCAGACTTCACATATTCAAAGGACTACAAGACAGGGGTCATCACCATCAGGTAATTCATCATCAGACAATTAAGAAATCAGGGAACGGATGGCTATGCACTGTCCATACTATTTTCAACCGTAAATATTAAAACATTTTAACCCATCAAAATATTCTATTTTATGTATCAAAACAGCATTCTGCAAAAGGTTTGCGGCATCGCCTGTTCTTTGATTCTCATCATCACCTCACCGGTCAGCGTGAATGCCAGGCCGCAGGAAGAGGACATCCGGATCAACCTTGAGTTGAAGGACGCCACCCTTCAGAAGGTGATGGACGAGATCAAAGGACAGTCTCCGTACCTGTTCTTCACAAGTCAGGTCGATCTGACCAGAACGGTCAGCGTCTCCGTGAGGAACGAGACGATAGGCAATGTGTGCAGACAGGTCTTCAGTCCGCTCGGGATCGACTACAAGATCAACGGGCACTACATCTACCTCTCCAACAAGCCGACGGCAAAGCCTCGGACGCTCACAGGGACGGTGACAGACCAGAACGGTCAGCCGGTCCCCGGGGTCTCGGTGTTCGTGCAGGGGACGACCACGGGCACAACCACCGACATTGACGGAAACTTCTCGCTGCCGGTCCCGGCGGAACAACTGGGCGGCAGGCTGGAGTTCAACAGCCTCGGCTACCAGACGGTCACGCTCGCGATCGGTGACAGGAGCATGTTCAATGTCACCCTGAACGAGGAGGCCGTCTCGCTTGAGGGCACCGTCGTCACCGCACTCGGCATCAGGCGCGACCAGAAAGCCTTGAGCTACAACGTTCAGGAGGTCAAGTCCGACCTGATCAACACGGTCAAGGACGCCAACTTTATCAACTCCCTCAGCGGAAAGGTCGCCGGAGTCAACATCAACTCCTCGTCCTCCGGTGTCGGCGGAGCGTCCAAGGTCGTGCTGCGCGGCAACAAGTCCATCAGCCAGTCGTCCAACGCCCTGTACGTCATTGACGGCATCCCGATGTACAATTTCGGGGGCGGTGGCGGCACCGAGTTCGACTCCAAGGGAGAGTCCGAGTCCATCGCTGACATCAACCCGGAGGACATCGAGAGCATCTCCGTCCTGACCGGCGCTGCCGCAGCGGCGCTTTACGGCTCGGAGGCCGCCAACGGCGCCGTGATGATCACCACGAAGAAAGGGCAGTCGGGCAACGTGAAGGCCAGTTTCTCTTCCAACACCGAGTTCCTCTCCCCGTTCCGTCTTCCTGAGTTCCAGAACTCCTACGGCACGGGACTGAACGGTAAGACAGGCAACAGCGGCACCTATAGCTGGGGGCCGTATATTCCTGAATCAGCCCGCTACAACTATTCACCGAAAGACTATTTCAAGACGGGAAGCACCTACACCAACGCGTTCTCGGTCAGCGGAGGAACGGACAAGAACCAGACCTACTTCTCCGCTGCGGCGGTCAACTCCGACGGAATCATCCCGAACAACAGGTACGACCGCTACAACTTCACCTTCCGCAACACAAGCTATTTCCTCAAGGACAGGCTGAAGATAGACGCAAGCGCGAGCTACATCATCCAGAAGGATCAGAACATGACCAATCAGGGAGTATATTCAAACCCGCTCGTGCCGGTTTACCTCTTTCCGAGGGGCGACAACTTCGATGTGTACCGCAACTTTGAGAGGTACAACGCCGGGACGAAGCTGATGGAACAGTTCTGGAGCACGGACCTTGAAGGCGACCTCAGGATGCAGAACCCTTACTGGATCAACTACCGCAACCTGCGGAACAACGACAAGAAGCGCTATATGATGTCATTCTCCGCCAGTTTCGACATTCTGGAATGGCTGAACGTGGCGGGGCGCGTCCGCATCGACAACGCTGACAACCTGTTCACCCAAAAGCTCTACGCTTCATCGAACGCGACTCTTACTGAAGGCGGGGTCAACGGACACTACACCGAGGCGCGCGCCTACGACAAGCAGACCTACGCTGACATCATACTGAACGTCAACAAGACGCTCGGCAAGGACTGGAGCATCGTCGCCAACCTCGGAGCGTCCTACAACAACATCGGCACCGACGAGCTGCGCTACGGCGGGCCGATCCAGGACAACGGCCTTGCCAACGTGTTCAATGTCTTCGACCTCGATGACACCAAGAAACGGGCTTCAAAGAGCGGATTGAACGATGAGACGCAGTCCGTCTTCGGCAGCGTTGAGATCGGGTGGAAAAAGATGCTCTACCTCACCGCCACCGGGCGCAACGACTGGGCTTCACAGCTCGCCGGCTCCTCGACGAAGTCCTTCTTCTACCCGTCAGTCGGACTCTCGTGGGTCCCTACGTCTGTCTGGGAGACGGGCGCGCTCAGCTACCTCAAGCTTCGTGGCTCAATAGCCTCTGTCGGAATGCCTTTTCCAAGGTTTCTGACAATCCCGACCTATGAATATGACGCCACGAACAGGATCTGGAAGGACAAGACGCACTACCCTATCGGAGATCTGAAGCCCGAAAGGACACTCACCTGCGAGGTCGGAATAGAGGCCAAGCTCTGGCAGGATCTCAGCGTGAATGTCTCCTGGTACCTCGCTGACACCTACAACCAGACCTTCGACCCGTCACTCCCGCCATCCTCTTCCTACACGACCATCTACCTTCAGACCGGCAGCGTCAGAAACACCGGAATCGAGGCAAGCATCGGCTACAACCACACCTGGGGCGGCTTCACTTGGGACAGCGGCTTCACTTTCAGCAGAAACAGGAACGAGATCCGCGACCTCGCCGACGGGGCGGTCAACCCTGTCACCGGGGAGAGCCTCGACCTTGACAAGCTGGAGATAAAGGCTCTGGGAAAGGCCAAGTACATCCTCCGCAAGGGAGGCACGCTCGGAGACCTTTACACGACTTCCAGCCTGAAAAGGAACAACTACGGCTACATTGAGCTTGACGACAACGGAGAGGTAAGCCTCGCCGACAACGGAGAGGAACTGTTCCTAGGAAGCGTGTTCCCTGAATATAACCTCGCGTGGCGCAACGACTTCACGTGGAAGGGACTGCACCTCGGCATTCTCGTCAGCGGACGCATTGGAGGCGTCTGCTACTCCGCAACCCAGGCCAACCTTGA
The DNA here is from genome assembly GCA_934725285.1 of uncultured Bacteroidales bacterium. Lineage (GTDB taxonomy): Bacteria > Bacteroidota > Bacteroidia > Bacteroidales > UBA932 > Cryptobacteroides. The sequence goes on from CAKVBK010000006.1 coordinate 5,647, forward strand.
CCTCTATGGAGTGTCGAAGGCAAGCGCTGACGCAAGGGACGCAGGAGGAGTCCTCGTCAACGGAAGACAGCTGGTCTCTGCCCAGAAATGGTACCAGAAGATCGGCTCGCAGAGCGGTCTTCCGCAGTACTACACCTACGATGCCACCAACTTCCGGCTCCAGGAACTCTCACTTGGCTACACCCTGCCTCGCAAATGGTTCAAGGACAAGGCAGCCCTCACTCTGTCACTCGTGGGGCACAACCTCTGGATGATCTGGTGCAAGGCACCGTTCGACCCTGAGTCCGTCGCCTCCACCGGCAACAACTACCAGGGCATAGACTACTTTATGATGCCGTCGCTCCGAAGCCTCGGACTCAATGTCAAACTTGACTTCTAAAATGACGGAGGAATATTTTATGAAACACAACATTATGAATATCAAGTTTCTCCATTCAACAAAGAGCCTGTTTAGCGGAACGGGATCATTCAGTGCCGTCTGCCTGTGTCTCGCCCTGACTATAGGCTCATGCACGGACCGCTTCGAGAAGCTCAACACCAACCCGAACCAGGTCACCTCCGGACAGATGGAGGCCAAGAACTACCGCACAGGGACGAAGGTCCTCGCACTCCAGAGTCTCGTCGTCCCGGTCGAGGAACACCAGTACCAGTTCATCGAGAGCCTCTCCGGAGGGCCGTTCGGTGGCTACATCGGGAGCACCGTGGACACTTGGCAGGCTCGCTTCGAGACCTTCAATCCGTCAGTGGACTGGCGCAAGACCACATTCTCGGACATCATCACCGAACTCTACGCCCCGTACAGGGGGATAATAGGCGGAACGGAGGACGAGGTCGCAAGGGCGTTCGCGTCTCTCTACAGGGTCGCCGTGATGCAGCGGCTAACCGACAACTACGGCCCGATCCCGTACAGCGACATCCTCCGCACGGAGAAGATCACCGTGAAATACGACCCTCAGGAGACCGTTTACAACGAGCTATTCGAGGAACTTGACGGAGCCATCGAGGCCTTCGCTGACAACACCTCCCTCCCGGCATCCGGATGGAGCACCTACGACAGGGTGTATTCAGGCAACATCGCCCAGTGGCTGAAATACGCCAACTCCCTGAAGCTCAGGATGGCGATGCGTGTCAGCTACAAGGCTCCGGAACTCGCGAGGAAAAAGGCCGAGGAAGCGATCACCTCAGGGCTCATCCTCACCAATGAGGACAACGCCTATATGCATCCGAGCGAGAACCGTATGACGCTCATCTACAACAGCTGGAACGACCACCGCGTCGGAGCCGACATCCTCTGCTACATGACAGGCTACAACGACCCGAGGCTTGAAAGGATGTTCCTGAAGAGCACCGGCTCCAACCCGCAGTTCGTCGGAATCCGCATAGGCTCCACCGTTGCCAAGAAGAGCGAGGCCATAGAGGCATATTCAAACCTCATCGTGGAGTCAGACAGCCCGATCCTCTGGATGAACGCCGCCGAGGTGAGCTTCCTTCTGGCCGAGTACAACCTCCGCTTTGCGGGTGACAGAGCCAAGGCCAAGGAATGCTACGAGAACGGAATAAGGCTTTCGTTCGCTGAGAGAGGAGCGTCTGGAGCTGACGCCTACATCACCGATGCCACCAGCACCCCGGCGCAGTACATCGACCCGCTCGGCAAGTACAGCGCCACAGCCAAGACCTCCGAGTGCAGGATCGCGTGGAACGACAAAGGGGACGAGGAAACCAATCTGGAACAGATCATCACCCAGAAATGGATCGCCATCTTCCCGCTCGGCAACGAGGCCTGGGCAGAGTACCGCAGGACAGGCTACCCGAAACTGCTTCCGGCTCCGCAGAACCTTGGGCCGGACAATGTTGACCTTGAGCGTCACGCAAGAAGGCTGACCTACCCGGTGGAGGAATACACCGGCAACGGGGCCAATCTCGGTGAGGCGATCTCCGCCCTTGACTCTGAATCCGCCGATGGAAGCGGGGACACTTTCGCGACCCGCGTCTGGTGGGACTGCAAACCGTACAACCTGATAAAATAACAGAAAATGAAGAATATATTGAAAAGAACGCTGGCCATCGCCTCTTCCGCGCTGCTTCTCGCGTCCTGCTCCGACTGGACCAAGGTTGAGAGCGTGGGCATAGAAGAGACAATGCCGTGGGAGGCAAGCCCGAAGGAATGGGCTGACTATCAAGCGAGGGTGCGCGCCTACAAGAGCCGCCCGCACAAGCTGGTCTATGTCCGCTTCGCCAATTCCCCACAGGGGGTGCAGAACGAGAGAGGCAGCCTGAGAAGCCTTCCTGACAGCCTCGACATCGTGAGCCTGACCAACGGAGAGGATTTCTCCGAATATGACGCCGAGGATATGGCGAGAATGAGGGCCGTGGACATCAAGGTCATCTGCCAGGTTGACCTTGCGACGGCTCAGAACGCCTCGGCAGCCATCGACAAGGCGGTGGCCACCGTGAAGGAGAACGCCCTTGACGGCTACTCATTCACAGCTACTTCCAAGGAAACTGCTTCCGAGGCGGTGGGAAGACTGTCCTCCGCGAAATCCGAAAGCCAGATTCTTGTCTTTGAAGGCGATCCGGTTTTCATAGTCTCCGAGGACATCGCGAAGATTGACCTCTTCGTCCTCGCCACCGAGACCATTGAAAATCCGTACGACCTTCGGAACGTGATGGACGATGCCCTTGAGCAAGGAGTTCCTAAAGAGAGAATCCTTCTGTCCGCGTCACAAAACGGAGTGTTCTATAATTCAGAGAATGTGGAGATCCCCGTTCTTGAGGCTATGGCGGACAATGTCGTGGAATTCGGCCCGATGGCCGGGCTCGCGCTCTACGACATCGAATCCGACTATTATCACTATGACCGGAACTGGTCAAACCTGCGTTCGGCCATTCATAGACTGAACCCTTAAAACGAATGACTACAATGAGAATAACAAAATCAATGGCCATTGCCGCCGCACTCGCCGCCCTCTCGTCCTGCGACAGGTTCGATCCTGTGGATCGGGTGTTCGACAACTGCGCCTACCTTGACGTGAGCGCGACCAGCCAGACCCAGGCCGCCACCTTCGGCAACCGGCTGGGCAGTCTTGAAAAACAGCTAAGCGTCACCCTCGCCTACCCTGCGGACAAGGACGTGAAAGCCACAGTCTCCGTGGACGCGTCACTCGTTGACACCTACAACCACCGCCACGGCACCGACTACCAGCTCCTGCCGGACAACTACCTTGACTTCACCGGAGCCACCGTCACCATAGAAGCCGGGAAGGTCGCATCCGAGAAGGTCACGATAGGCCTGAAGAACCTGATGGGACAGGGAGAGGAACAGACCGGTGCTATGGAGATCGACAAGACCTGGCTCCTGCCGGTGAAGGTCACCTCCGATGACATCCGCACTCTGGACGGCTCGTCCGTGGCCTACTACCTCGTCAAACGCTCGTCGGCCATCACGGTCGCCGCTCAGCTCACCGACAACTGGATCGAGTTCCCGCTGATGGACACCCCAGGTGAGGTGGCCGACGCCTACAACGGACTCACCGCCCTCACCTACGAGGCTCTGGTCAACATCGACCGCTTCGACCTCAAGAACGGCACCGAGGACTGCAACATCTCCACGGTTATGGGAGTCGAGCAGTATCTCCTGCTGCGAATAGGGGACGCGAACTTCGAGCGCCAGTGCCTCCAGTTCGACGGCAGCGGCAACGGCTCGCAGTTCGGCAAGCTTCCATCGAAGAGCGACCCGGCCAAGAAACTCTATTCTGGCAGCTGGTACCACGTCGCCTGCACCTACGACCAGAACACCAGAACCGCGCGGATCTACCTCAACGGCAAGGTGATCGATGAGGTGAAGGACGCCGGGGTCGCCGGCCCGACCGCCGACAACAGCATCACCCTCGCGATGCGGGCCCTCGGAATGCCGGAGGCCTACCAGTTCTTCATCGGCAAGTCCTACAACGACCACCGCCCGCTCCAAGGCAAGATAGCCGAGGCCAGGGTATGGCGCACAGCGAGGACCCAGGATGAGATCTGGAAGAATATGTACCGCATCGAGAACCCGAAAGAGCAGAAAGACCTCATCGGCTACTGGAAGTTCGACGATGGCGAGGGCAACACCGTCAAGGACTACTCCTGGGTCGGCAACCACGGCAAGGCTGTGGCGGACATCATCTGGCCGGACGGGATCGAGATCCAGGAAATAAACAAAGAGGAGGAATAAAGGATGAAAAAGAATATATTCATAATGGCAGCGGCTTTTCTCGCCGCAGGATGCCAGGATCAGGAGATCCAGTACTATCCTTCCGCACTTCAGGACCTCTCCGACAAGCCGGCAGCAATCACACTTCACGCGGAGCGGTCAGCGGACAATGTCGTGAAGGTGGTGCTTAGAAAAGGCGATGGTTTCACGACCTGCGGTCTCTATGCTGACGCGACACATCCCGCCACCGAGGAACAGATTGTCCAGATAAACATAGGAGACGAGGAAACGGTCGCCGCCTACAGTAAAAAGACAGGCGTGGAGTACAAGTTGCTTCCGGAGCCGTTCTACAAGTTCTTCGAGAGCCAGGCACTTGACTTGCACGAGGGTTCGACCTCAACAGCGGTAACCCAGCTCAGGCTGTTCGCCGCCAATCCTTTGGACAATGTACTGGAGGCCGGAAGGTATCTGCTTCCATTGTCGGTGTCGTCCTTATGGAACGACTCTTCCGCCGGGAACCTTTACATTGATGTGACTGTGCGGGAAGCCTACTGTGACCCTGACGGCTATGAGCTTTATAAAGGCGAGGATATGTTCACGGTGTTCTACCTGAACACGGCCGTGTTCGACCCAAGGCTTGCGAATGATTTCATTCTTGAGAATATGCGGGACAAAAACTATCACCGAGGACTTGGGAATATCGTGAACCTGCGTCAGGCCTCCCTCTACTATGACAGTAAGCTGGGAAAGGTCTCGATGAAGTTGAACAACGACCTCCGCTACGTCCTTGAACATTTCACCGAGCGCGTACTCCCCGTTCAGGAGAGCGGCCGCAAGGTTTGCGTCTGCATCGATGGCGGTGCGCAGGGGATAGGTTTCTGCAACCTGACCGATGAGCAGATCGGGGATTTCGCGAAGTCAGTGAAGAAGATTGTGGAGCATTACGGCCTCGACGGCATCAACCTCTGGGACCGCAACGCCAACTATGCGGTGGCCGAGGAGAAAGGATTCCCGAAAGTGAACACGACTTCCTACCCGAAGCTCATAAAGGCGCTGCGCGAGGCTCTCGGCCAGAACAAGCTACTCACTGTCACCGACTACGAGGAGCCTACTGAATATTTCTGGGACACCGACGCCACCGGCGGGATCAAGGTCGGTGAGCTCATCGACTACGCCTGGTCCGGCTACTGCGGCAGCGACGAACCGGTGCAGATCGTGGACCCGTGGCATCAGGAACTGGCCTGCGTCTCCAAGCTTCACCCGCGCAAACCGTTCGCCGGGCTGAACCCAAGGAGATACGGAATAACCAACGTGACCTGCTACAGAAAACAGGATGATTCGCTGTTCTCTCTTGAGCAGTACGACAAGAGCGTGCTTACCGACAGCAATATATTTGTCTTCTATGACGTAAGGTCAATCCTTCAGGATGCGTATGAGGGGGCCAACATTATTGACAGTTTCATTGAGGCTTGGCACAATAACTACGATCTTCTCTTAAACTCAAAAAGGTTGACTAATTTTGACTTTACCCCGTCTCATCCCACAAACTATAACAAGTGGGGTAAAGACTGGTAGTTTATCTTATGTATATCATTAACACATTCAATACTAACATGTCTCAGATAGGAGCGGTATTTATCAGAGACACTTTCTCAAAAGAATTATCATGAAAGTTTTCAAAAAATTTCTGTCTTCGATTTTGATATCCGCACTTGTCTTTGCAGGATGTCAGGAATACGATGACACCGAGATAACCAGCAGGGTTGACAACCTCGAATCACAGGTCGCGGAGCTGAAAGCTCTCGTTGAGAAGTTGAACAGCAACCTGACCTCTTTGGTCACGGCAGTGGACGCTCTGAACAACCAGGATGAGATCGTCTCTGTCGAGAAACTACCCGCCGGCAACGGCTACACTATCACATTCAGGAAATCCGGCACAATCACCGTATACAATGGTGAGAAAGGTCTGGACGGAAAGAATGGTACAGATGGAACAGATGGCAAATCCTCTGTCATCAGCATCCGGCAGGACACTGACGGCAAGTACTACTGGACACTTGACGGTGAATGGCTTCTGGTCAACAACCAGAAAGTCCCGGCGACCGCTGAGGTGACGGTTCCAAAGATCAAGGTGGAAGACGGCAAGTTCCTGTTCTCCACCAACGGAATCGACTGGACCGTCATAGGTGACGCTGGCACTTCGGGGATCGGTCTCATTAAGAACGTTCGTGAGGACAATGAGAACAACACCGTCATCATCGAACTCTCTGACAGGGAGATTGTGATTCCGAAAGGACAAAGTTTCGCGCTCGTGATCAAGACCGACGAGATCGGAATCAAGGCCGGAGAGACCGTCAGCGTGGACTATTCCCTCGTCGCGGCGGAGAACGCCATCGTGAAAGTCCTTCCTGAGAATGGCTACACAGTCACTGTCAATCCTGCATCCGGCACTCAAGGCACACTTGGAATCACAGCACCTTCACCAGTCGTCAACGCTTCCATCCTCGTGGTGGCTGTAAACGGCAACGGTGTGATGTCCGGGAAGATTCTGACTGTCAGCGAAGGTAAACTCGAAGTGAAGGCTGACGCGACTCCTGTCTCTGCGGACGGAGGATCCGTGACCGTTCAGATCACAACGAACCTTGACTACGAAATCGTTATCCCTGAGACTGCAAAGTCGTGGGTGACCCTCGTGCAGACAAAAGCCTTGCGCACGGACAAGGTGACATTCTCTGTCGCACCAAACACGGAGGCAAGCCAGAGGACCGCTGAGATCGAAGTACGTGTGGATGGTGCAAAGGTTCAGACTTTCAACATTGTACAACAGGCTAAAACGGTTGTACCTGAAACTTGGAACAAAGCAAATTTACCATCATTCTATCCTACAGATGATTTTAACTATGCATCTGCACAACCGGAGGATAGAACATCCTCCGATAATTGGCAAGGTACTCAGATTATGCTCTATAATCCATCCAAATTCTACACAAAAGAACCTCGCGCTATAATAGGACTTAGTGGAGCCCCTGATGCTTTAGGTAAATTAATATCACCTTTACTTTCTGGTGAATGTACTACTCTAAAGATTGAATATGGATATCACTTTATGGCTACTATGTTGCCGTCAGGCATTTCTTTTAATGTAAAAATCACAGATCAATCCTCATCAAGCATACTAATGGATAAAAATGTGATTTTTGACAGGAGTGATGACACTGCTTTCAAAAATGCACGGAATCAAGTCCAATCTGTAATGTTTGAAAACCTATCCATATCAGGAAACTTTATAATATCCATAACCAACAATGGCCCTTCTGGGAGCGGTAATAAAATCAGGGACGTTGTTGATATTCTTAATATTTATTGGAAGTAATAACACTAAAAAAGTTTGTTATGTTAAAACATTTTCATTTTCTCGCTATTTCAGCGATGATTTGCAGTGCAGTATCGTGCAACCAAATCGAACCTCTTCAGGCGACATCGGAACAAGTTGAAGAGACACAAGTGACAACAAGGGCTTATGACGATAAGTCCCCGACCATCGCCGTGTATGTAGAAACGAATGATGTCAATCCCCTCAACGCAGGTGACTACAAGATGTCAGACGGTTCAACATTCATCGACATCGTAGAATTGTTCGCTTCCAACATCCATAAGGATGGCAACGGTGACCCGACCCTGTACCTCAATGACAAGCTCACCAACGTCCTTGAGAATGGAGGCGCGGCCACTTACGTAGCACCTCTTCAGGAAAAGGGTATCAAGGTCCTCCTCACAGTCCTTGGTGACTGGCAGGGAATAGGCGTGGCGAATATGACCGACGCTCAAAGCACAAAGTTCGCCACCATCCTTGCCTATGCTGTCAACAAGTACGGTCTTGACGGAATCGGTTTTGACGATGAGTACGCCAGCTACAGCGGTTCGCTCGTGTCCAACTCTTATGCCCAGATCATCAAGAAACTTCACGCCCTGATGCCTGCCAACAAACTCATCACCGTTTTCGATTGGGGTAACACAGATCAGATTGACGCCGAGGCCTCAGCCTGCATTGACTATGCTTATCACGGATATTTCGGAAGCTACAACACTTCAAGTGACATTACTGGAATGACTACAGCCAAGTGGTCTCCATTATCTCTCAATCTTGGAAACTACAATTCAACATCAAGCGTACAAAGTTATGCCAGCAGGGCTCTTGAGAATGGTTATAGTATTCTAATGTGCTTCAATCTAAGGACAAGGAATGACCGTGATCCTCTCTCTGTCTTCCAAGCAATATCAAATGGTGTTTATGACGGAGACGAGATCTCTTGCTCAAATGGTAACAGAGCCAGAACCGCTGGTTCCGTAGCATCTGGTTATACCATCACATATGAGATGGCCCAGTAACTTGAAGCAAGTTTAAAGCAAGCTTAAATAAAGGGATAGGGCAGCAACCGCTCCTTGCCCTATTCCTATCAATCCGTCTCACGGGAAGATATGACCCTTTCATATTCCATCCCCACCCACACATCACCACGGCACAATGCACCCATTGCCCGTGGTGATTTTCATTATGCCCAAGTCATCAACATTCCCACCGTGGCGCTCTCCGGTGACAAAATCCCGCCAAAACGCTTCCTCAGAGGAACAAACGCCACTCTGCGGCATCATTTTTAGCCAAAACCGTCGCCCTTCAGCACCTTGGTGGCAGGCAAGTGCTGGCGCAAAGTAATGATTTTAATGTAGTTGATTCCGCAAATGGTATCTTCCCGCATAGGCTTATCTATCCCAATGTTTGAAACAAACAATATTTCTTCAACACTCGTCCATTATCTCTCAATAGTAAATGCAGCTCATTCAATGTCAAGGAGTGGCAGACAACACATTGATTTATTGGATAGTTAGCACTTTACCTTAAGCATCAAACCGCTAAAGACAAGCAGTTAAAATATTCATTAACAACGATTTACAAATCACATCCACCCAATAAGTTCCTTTCTGCTTGTGCGGGACATTTAGCCGCTTCATCGATTTCGGGTAAGGGAACAGGCTAAATGTTGAGAGATTGAACGACAATTTTGCAGCGAAGAGCCATCGAACACCTCTACTTGTCGGTTTTGAACGACATTATAGTCAAAGAATGTCGTCCAATCACTCCGTCACAGGAATGTCAGCCCGTCTCTTAGAAGCTGAATATCACCCGAATAGTTCAGAATGACTTCCAAGACGGACCAACTTGATGGTTTGTTCCGCCTCATCAACCCATATCAGCAGGAAATCGCTCTCTATATGGCATTCAAACGCTCCTTTGTAGTTACCAGTCAAAGGGTGTGGTTTGTATTCCTCGGGCACTTTTCCTGTTTCTACAAGATGAGAAAGCACACTTTGCAATGCCAACAGTTTCTTCTTATTGTTCGAATACTTCTTGTAGTCTTTCTTGAACTGAGTTGTTTGGACAAACTTCCACATGCTACAGTGACGCTACATATTTCTTGAACGCCTCGAAGTCAAACTCATCAAGACTTTTGTTCCCTGCGGCTTCCTTCAAAGCCGCCTGAGTGGTCTCATTAGGTTCATTATAGGCTACAGACATCAGAACATTCTCGACATAATTATTGAGACTGCGGTTGTCTTTTCTTGCCAAAACCTTCAGACGAGCCAGCAAATCAGCATTCAGTCTGAATGCGGTCGCTTTTTTTACATTCTCTCTTGTTGCTATCGTTCCCATAGTGCAATATTTGTTAGCAAATGTATAACATTTTGTAATACAAAGCAAATCTATTTAGTTGTCCCTACTTAGTAAGCGGCAAAAATAAGTTGCCGCAGATTTGGCAAAGATTTTTGAGGATAGAGTTCTTTTTGAAGAAGGAGTGTGCCGGTGGCACATGACTGATGAGAAAAGGAATATAGACCAAAAAGATTGCCTAAGATGATGCAAGTTATTTTTGACGGTTACTTAATTCGGGCTCCGAGAAAGGATTCATCACCTGATAATCTTGTGAACAGCAGGACCGATTAAGAACGATAATAATCTACAACTGAGAGCCTTGACAGGGAACGCTGAAGGGAAAGTCAGACGGACAGCTCAAGCCAACGGGTTTCCTTGGTGTCAAGTTCCGAGGAGACATCGGCGAAACGTGTGGTGACTATCTGGAGTTCAGCGGGGTCGGTGAGGCCTCCGTTCATTTTGGACTCAAGGTCGGCTTTTTCAGCGGTCAAGGACTCGATGTCTTTCTCAAGTTGCTCAAGCTCTCGCTGTTCCTTGTAGCTCAGCTTGCGAGGGGCATCGGAGCGGGAGGTTTTGGCAGACACCTGTCCAGAAACGGGAACAGAAACGGAGTCAGAAAGCGAGGCGGATGAAGAAGCCTTGGCCGCGCGGTCTTCCTCACGGGCCTTGCTGCGTTTCTCCGCCTCGTAGTCCTTGATGAACTCACGGTACTGGCTGTAACTGCCGATGAAATCCTTGACCTCACCGCCTCCGCAGAACACGAACAGGTGATCGACCAGACGGTCCAGAAAATGGCGGTCGTGGGAGACCAGTATCAGCGTGCCTTTGAACTCCTTCAGATATTCTTCAAGAATATTTATGGTCACGATGTCCAGATCGTTCGTCGGCTCGTCCATTATCAGCAGGTTCGGCTGCTTCATCAGGATGGTCAGCAGGTACAACCTGCGTTTCTCTCCACCGGAAAGTTTGCTGATGCGGTTGTTCAGCATATCGTGCGGGAAAAGGAACTGGCTCAACAAATGCGTGTCATTCACCGTCTCCAAAACGGTCTGATTTTCATCAAATTGCATTCCGCTCTGGCGGTAATAGCCTATCTTCAGCGACTCTCCCCTTTCGATGACACCGGTCATCGTGCCTGGATCCGATGCGTCCATATTCCCGATCAGAAGATTGATGAATGTCGTCTTGCCGACACCGTTCCGGCCCACGATGCCGACCTTCTCGTACCGTTGGAAATTGTAGGTGAAATGGCTCAGGTAGCAGTCCCCTCCATAGTAGAAGCTGACATCCTTGCAATTGATGATCTTTGTTCCAAGCCTTGAGGCCTGCCCCATCTCGGCAAGGCTCACATTATTTGTTCTGTAAACCTGCTCTGCTCTGTCTTTGAGCTCATAGAAGGCGTTCTTGCGGTACTTCGCCTTGCCGGTTCTGGCGCACGGGCTAGCATGCATCCACTCCAGCTCTCGGCGAAGAAGGTTTTTGATCTTGTCGGTCTCGGCGTTGTAGTTCTCGATGCGTTCCTGCCTCTTCTCCAGATAGTTCTGATAGTTACCTTTATAAATATACACGGCTCCGTGATCCATCTCCATCACCATGTTTGCCACAGAATCAAGAAAATAACGGTCGTGGGTAACCATCAGAAGGGTGCAGCGGGCGTGGGACAGATAGTTTTCCAGAAACTCAATGCCATCGATGTCCAGATGGTTCGTCGGCTCGTCCATCACGAAGAAGTCAGCCTCGCTGGCGAGCATCACGATGATGGCGGCACGCTTGACCTCTCCGCCGGAAAGCACTTTCATCTTACGATCATATTCAGACATTCCGAAGGAGGTCAGCAGGCGGCGGACACGCTGCTCATATTCAGCAAGATGCTCTGGGTCAAGGTTCTTCGTCCACGGCTCGCTGTCGCGCATTATCTGATCCCACACGGTGGATTCGGGGTCATACTCATACTCCTGCTCAAGGAAAGCGATGCGGATGTCCTTCAGGAATATTATCTTGCCGCCAGAATCGGAGCTGTCCTTGCCGGCGAGAATGCGCAGAAGGCTGGTCTTGCCGGTGCCGTTCGGGGCGATAAGGGCAATCTTATCGCCCTCGTTGATGTTGAATCCTATGTGCTCAAACAGGACCTTGGGCCCGTAGGACTTGGAGATGTTCTCTATCTGGAGGTAACTTGGCATATTCAAAAACAATCAGACAACAAAAATAACCATTTGTCGGGGAAATGTCTTAATTTTGCGGTGAATTATGACTTTCTGGAAAAACAAGACACAGTCTGACAAGGAACTTGCCGAAGGAATATCCAAGGGGGACGAGGCCTGCTTCGAGGCTTTGTTCAAGAGATATTATGTTGTTGTGAGAAAGTTCATATCAAGATTCATTGAAGATGATTTCCAGGCTGCGGAGGATCTGGCCCAGGAGATATTCATAAGGCTTTGGGACAGGCGCTACAGCATCGACTCGGAAAAATCGATCAAGAACTGGCTTATCGTGTCGGCCAGAAACTCAGCCCTCAACTGGTTGAAATCCCAAAACAGAAAACCGGAGGCGGCGGCCGATATCGATGAGGAAATCGCGACCTCCCAGGATCAGGATCATGAAGGTGTCTACATCCGGCAGCTCGACGCGGAAATAGACAAGGCGATCGACGCGCTTCCGGCCAAACGCAGGACCGTGTTCAGGATGAGCCGGTTCGATCATCTTCCAAACGAAGAGATCGCCTCCAGGCTGGGACTCTCGGTGAGAACGGTCGAGAAGCACATCGAACTGGCGCTGAGGAATCTGAGGAAAGGGAATCTTTCGTGAATGCAAAAAAAACATGTCAAGGTTACGTAGTCGGGGCTGAATGGTTGTACTAATGGTGTACGCTTGGACATTCAAGCGGCCAAACCACAAAGACAAAATGAAGAAATTTTTGATTATCACAGCATTGGCGTTATCTTTCATCTCCTCCTCGGCGCAGGAGATCAGCCAGGAATGCAAGGATCGGGCAAAAGCCTTGGTCGGGAAAATGACTCTTCAGGAGAAAATCGACTACATCTCAGGCTACAAGGACGGATTCCACCTCCGTCCGATTGAAAGGCTCGGCATCCCTGAAATCAGGCTCGCCGACGGTCCACAAGGCGTGAGGAACGACACAAAGAGCACCCTGTTCGCCAGCGGAGTCGCCGCAGCGGCGTCGTGGGACGAGGAACTTGCCTACAGGATGGGCGAGGCGCTCGGCCAGGACTCAAGGGCAAGAGGCGTTCACGTGCTGCTCGGACCGGGAGTTAACATCTGCCGGAGCCCGCTCTGCGGAAGGAATTTTGAATATATGGGCGAAGATCCTTACCTTGCCTCAAGAACAGCGGTAAGTTACATCAAAGGCGTTCAGTCGCAAGGTGTTATGGCAACTATAAAGCACTTCGCACTCAACAATCAAGAATATGACCGCCATCACACCAGTTCGGACGCTGACGAAAGGACGATGAACGAGATCTACTTCCCGACGTTCAGGGCGGCGGTGACCGAGGCCAAGGTCGGCTCGGTGATGACAAGCTACAATCTTGTGAACAATGTCCACTCCGCCGAGAACCAGTTCCTCATCAAGGAAAACCTCAGGAACAAATGGGGATTCGAAGGACTGGTGATGTCCGACTGGACTTCGACATATTCAACGCTCGGCACAGTGAAGGGCGGCTTGGATCTGGAGATGCCGAGGGCGTTCCTTTTCAAGTACGAGTTCATCAAACCGATGATCGACAGCGGAGTGATCAAGGAATCGGAGATCGACGAGAAGGTCCAGCATATTCTCCAGACATTCATCGCATACGGATTTCTGGACAGGCCTCAGCTCGACACCACAATTTCAGAGGACAACAAGTTCTCCCGTGAAACTGCCTACCAGATGGCATGCGAATCCGCCGTACTGCTCAAGAATGACGGCGTTCTTCCGCTCAAGGCAGGCAGGCGGAGCAAGATCGTGATCCTTGGCCCGAACGCTGACCGGATTCCTTGCGGCGGAGGAAGCGGCAAGGTTGATCCCCTCTATTCAATATCACTGTACGAAGGACTATCATCTCTTGGCAAGAAATGGCCGGTCTGCTTGCTGAAGCCTTCAGAGGGGCTGGACTACAACACTCCTGAGAATGTCAAGGCGATAAAGGAGGCTTCGACCGTCATCGTGTCCGCAGGTTTCGACACCAAGACCGAGAAGGAGAACCACGACAGGACCTTCACCTTGCCGGAAGGGCAGGACGAGATGATAAGGTTCGCGGCTTCGCTGAATCCCAACGTGATCGTGGTCGTCTATGCCGGCGGAGGATTCGACATGTCGCAGTGGAAGGACAGTGTCAAAGGGATCATCCTCGGATGGTACCCTGGCCAGGAAGGCGGACTCGCCCTCGCCAGAATGATGGCCGGAGAGTTCTCACCGTCGGGCCGTCTGCCGATCACCATCGACGCAAATCTCGCCGACAACCCTACGGCGAACAGCTACTACCCGAAAGAGAAGGCAGAGACCAAGCGCGGTTTCACCAACAAATATGTCACCTACACAGAGGGGGTCTTCGTCGGCTACCGCGGCTACGAGCGTTCCGGCAAGAAGCCGCTCTACCCGTTCGGCTACGGACTCACCTACAGCGATTTTGAATATTCAGACATCACCATCACCCCTGCCGGTGGCGGGGTTGACGTGACTTTCACCCTGACAAACAAAGGAAAGATGAAGGCGGCGGAGGTCGCCCAGGTCTATGTGGGAGAGGTCAACCCAAGCGTGCCACGCCCTGCCAAAGAGCTGAAGGGATATTCCAAAGTCACTCTCGGAAAGGGTGAGAGCAAGGAGGTCAGAATCCACCTCGGCAAGGAGGCGTTCTCGTTCTACGACATCGACATCCACGACTTCAAGGCCAACAGCGGCAAGTTCAACATCTTTGTCGGAGCCTCATGCGAGGACATCCGGCTCACTGCTGAAACCACGAGGTAAAGGATGAGGAAGTTTTCTGAATATTCAGAATCAGGTCTTGAGGAACTGTTCGACTCAATCGGGCGCGAGAATGATGCCCATGAGGCCGAAAGGGCATATTCAAAGGTAGCGGCAAGACTTGGCTTGAGGAAGAGAACGGGACGGAAGGTTTTCCGTGTTGCGGCTATGGCCCTTGGAGCCGTGGCATGTGCGGCCGGATTGTTCTTCGGAGGAATCATGTTTGAAGAGGCTTCCGGGACGGACGGACTCTGGAACGAGATCACGGTCACTGACGGAGAGAACCGCACACTGACTCTCGCCGACGGCACGCGACTCCTGCTCAAGCCAAGCAGCCGGCTCACCTATCCGTCAGGGTTTCACGGAAAGAACAGACAGGTGTTTCTGGATGGAGAGGTCTTCGCTGAAGTCTCAAAAGACAAGCATAAGCCATTCATCATAACGTCCGGGGACGTTTCCGTCAAGGTGTTGGGGACCAGGTTTGACTTCCGGTCCTACAGTTCTTCCGAAAGTTCGGAGGTGGCTCTTGAGGAAGGAGCGGTCGAGATGATAGTAAAGTCCGGTGAGACAGCGATGACATACTCCATGGCCCCGGGGGACGTGCTTCAGTACGACGGACGCTCGGGAGATGTCACCCGAAGGCGGTTCTCCCCTGAGACGATCAGCCGGATGAATGTCGCCGGATCGCTCCATTTCGTGGACCAGAGACTGGATGACATAGTTTCGGACCTTG
Source organism: uncultured Bacteroidales bacterium (assembly GCA_934725285.1). Lineage (GTDB taxonomy): Bacteria > Bacteroidota > Bacteroidia > Bacteroidales > UBA932 > Cryptobacteroides. Next base: position 21,239 of record CAKVBK010000006.1, read on the forward strand.
AAAGGATCTTCGACAGAGAAATCGTCGTCGCGGATGAAAGGCTGGCGTCAAGACGCTTTGACGCATGGTTTTCCAACGGTGAGGATATTGAGCGGATCCTTGCGTCCATCAACGCCGACGACAAAATGAGAATCGTGACCACAAACGGAGTGATCTACATTTATTCAAAATAACCAAAACTCTTAGTAACAACCATTTTTAATTAACAATGATGAGAGATTACGGATCCCGTCATTCAGGACGTTTGCTCCTGGTGACCATTCTTTCGGTGTTCCTATGCTCCGGCGCTTTAGCGCAGAACATAACACTGAATCTGAAGAACGTCTCTGTCAGGGAGGCTATAGCCCGACTGCACAGCGAAGGTAATTATTCCATTGTTGTCAACGCGCAAGACATCGACATGGACAGAACCGTCACAGTGAATGTGAAAAACGGTTCGATCAATGATGTCCTCGGTCAGATCTTCGCGGGAGACAACGTCAGGTTCATCATCAAGGACAACCACGTCACAGTTGTCAAGAATGAGCCTCAGCAAAACAAAACGACCGGCCAACCAGTCAGGAATATACTGAAAGGCAAGGTGTTGAACAAACAGGGTGAGCCTCTGGTAGGAGCCTCGGTGCGCGTGTCCGGCACACATGATGTGGGAATCGCCGATGTGGACGGCAACTACTCCGTCACCGGATTCAGCTATCCGGCGGAAGTGGAGGTCAACTATCTCGGCTACGAAGACATGAAGGTCACACTGACGGGCAAGGAGAGGACTCCTTACGACATCGTGCTCAGCGAGTCCGACAATGTCCTTTCCGACGCTGTCGTGGTCGGTTACGGTGTCCAGAAAAAAGCCAACCTTACCGGTGCGGTGGCGGCGATCTCGGCCGAAGAGATGAAGGACAGGCCTGTTGCCAGTGTCGGCCAGGCGCTTCAGGGCATGATTCCGAACCTGAACATCACACAGGCGTCAGGACAGCCAGGCGCAGGCAGCACCTACAACATCCGAGGCAACACCTCTCCGAACGGTGGATCCCCACTCATCCTCGTGGACGGGATGGAGACATATCTGGACAGGATCAACTCAAATGACATAGAGTCCATCTCCGTACTGAAAGACGCGTCGTCAGCGGCCATCTACGGAGCCAGGGCCGCGTTCGGTGTGATCCTCGTGACGACCAAGAGCGGAAAGAAGGAGCAGGCGCCTACCGTCACTTTCGACGGAAGGTACTCCGTGTCCGCCAACACCGCGTCAACTGATTTTGAGACAAGAGGTTACTACTCCGCCTACATCGCCGACCTCTTCATGAAGACCAAGGGAGGTGTTCCGTACACCAGCTACACGGAGTATGATTACCAAAGGCTTTGGGAACGCAGGAACGACAAGACCGAGAATCCAGAACGGCCTTGGGTTCTGACAGAGATGCGCAACGGCCGCCTCTCCTATGTCTATCTCGGCAACTTCGACTGGTACAACTACGTCTATGACGAGAGCCGCCCGACGCAAGACTACAATGTCACCGTCCAGGGAGGCACGAAAAACGTGACCTACATGGTCAGCGGAAGGTTTTACCGCCAGCAGGGTATCTGGAGAATCTCTCCGGACAACTACACATCCTACAACGCCAGATCCAAGGTGGACATCCAGCTGAAGCCTTGGCTGAGGCTGTCCAACAACACCAAATTGTTCAACGGTGACTACTATTACCGCTACAACAATGTCCGCAAGCCTATCCTCCACGCCCTCGCGAGCTTCGTTCCTGTCAACCCTGACGGAACCGCCGTCTCACACACGGTACTGACAAACTCTTCGTCACACTACATTATGGACGGCTACAACGCGATGATGAGAAAAAAGAAGAACTGGGGCAACAAGAGGACGTTCGAACTCACAAGCACTTGGGCTCTCACGGCCGACATAGCCCAAGGCCTCAAGTTCAACGCTGACTTCTCCTACAAGTTCGGCTATCTCAGGAACGAGTACAGGGACTGCGCGGTTGAATATTCCCTATATCCTGGCGAGATTCTTCAGGAATCCACGAGCTCGTTCAAGGACCAGCTTTCCGACATCGTCTATGAGCAGAACAACTACGTGGCCAACGGCTACTTTTCCTACGACAACACATTCGCGTCCAAGCATCACGTCTCTGCCGTGGCCGGATTCAACTACGAGGCCCGTCACTACAAGGATCTAAACGTGCGCCGTCAGGACCTTCTGTCCGAGGACCTTTCTGATTTCAACCTCGCGACCGGAGAGATCAGCCAACTCACCGGAGGTATAAGTGAATATTCATTGGCAGGCTTCTTCTTCCGGGCCACTTATGACTACTGCGGGAAGTACCTGTTCGAAGTCAACGGACGTTACGACGGCAGTTCCAGATTCCTCGGTGACAACGTCTGGGGATTCTTCCCATCCGCCTCCGCGGCATGGAGGATCAGTGACGAACCGTTCTGGACATCTTTCAGGCCAGTGGCAAACAACGTGAAACTGAGGGCTTCATACGGTTCCCTCGGCAACCAGAACATCGGCTATTACGATTACTACCAGAACATCAACACCAAGGGTAACATGAGCTACACCTTCGATGGTTCCTCCCTCGGAGGGCATGCCACGGTCGACGACCCTGTCGCCACCGGCACTTGGGAGACTGTCGTGTCCAAGAACATCGGACTTGACCTCGGCTTCCTCAAGGACAGGCTTACAGTCAACGCTGACGCCTACATCCGCGACACCAAGGGGATTCTGACCAAGGGCAAAAAACTTCCTTCAATCTACGGAGCGTCAGAGCCGAAGGTCAATGCCAACGACATCAGGACCAAAGGCTGGGAACTTCAGATTGAATGGAAGGACTCGTTCATGCTGGCCAAGCGCCGCTTCAACTGGTACGTCGGAGGCAACATCGCAGACTACACCGCCGAGTACACCAAGACCGACAACCCGTCAGGACTCTTTTCCGAGCCTTACAAGGGCAAGAAACTCGGTGAAATCTGGGGATTCAAGGTTGATGGCCTGTTCGCTTCCGATGAAGAGGCCGCTGAATATGCCTCAAAAGTCGATATGTCCAAGGTCTGCAAGGATTACTATTCGTCAATCGGGGACTACGGCAAGGGCGTGCGTGGAGGCGACATGAAATACCTCGACCTCAACGGTGACAGGGAGCTCAGCTTCGGGCAGAACACTCTTGAAGATCCGGGAGACCGTGTCGTCATCGGCAACTCCCAGCCTCGCTTCATCTACGGCTTCCACACCGGATTCGACTATGCGGGATTCGACTTCGCGATATTCTTCCAGGGGATAGGTCATCAAGACTGGTACCCGGGTTCAGACAATATGCACTTCTGGGGACCGTACACCCGTCCATACGTCTCTTTCGTCGGACGTGACTTTATGTCACACGTCTGGTCAGAGACCAACAAGGACGCGTACTATCCAAGGGCAAGAGGCTACTCAGCCTTGAACGCTGGCTCGCTTTACTACACCAACAACAGATACCTCCAGAACCTGGCCTACTTGCGTCTGAAGAACCTTACACTCGGCTACACCATACCTGAGAAATTCAGCAGGAAAGCCGGCATCTCCAAGTTGAGGATCTACTTCAGCGGTGAGAACCTCTGGTACACAAGTCCGGTCAAAAAGCACAACAAGTACGTTGATCCTGAGCTGCTTGCTATCGCAAGCAACAAAAACGGAGACACCTACTCCTTCTACAAGACATTCTCGTTCGGCCTTACTCTGACATTTTAAAACTGAATGAATATGAAAAAGACTTTTATACTCACAATACTGGCCGCGGCCGCACTCACCGGATGCGATGACTTCCTGCTGAGAACCCCGAAGGACAAACTGACTCCGGAGACATTCTTCAGGGACGAGGCCGAATGCAGGCTCTACACCAACGACTTCTACACGATGCTGCCGGAAGGGGCGAGCATCTATGCGGAGGGTGCCGACTACATCGCCGGAATCGATCTGGCGTCCGAAGTCATAGGCAACAGGACAGTTCCCGCTACAGCAAACACATGGAATTGGAAGAAACTCCGCGACATCAATTTCTTCATCCAGCATGCCGACCAGTGCGAGGACGTCGCCGTGAGGAATGAATATCTCGGTGTGGCAAGATTCTTCAGAGCTTTGTTCTACCTTGACAAAGTGATGCGCTACGGAGATGTGCCTTGGGTGGACAAGCCTCTTGACGCAGGGTCCGAAGAGCTCTACAAAGGGCGCGATGACCGCAAAGTGGTCATGGGACACGTTCTTGAAGACATCGACTTCGCCATCGACAACCTGTCCGCCACAAAGGATGTGTTCCGTGTCACAAAATGGACGGCCATGGCCTTGAAGTCCAGAATCTTCCTGTTTGAGGGGACCTATAGGAAATACCACGGGATTGACGACTGGAAAACATGCCTTGAGGAATCCGCCAAGGCCGCTGACATATTCATAAGAACTTCCGGCTACACCATTTACTCCGGAGGTTCCCAGCCATACAGAGATCTGTTCAATTTCTTTGAATCCAACCAGTCAGAGGTGATCCTGTCCAGATCCTACGTGGCTACTCTCGGACTTGTGCATGACGCCAACGGCAAGTACACATCCATCTCCATGGGCAAACCGGGACTGCTGAAGGATGTTGTGAACATGTACTTGATGAGCGACGGAACAAGATTCACAGACAAGGCCGGCTACAAGACCATGGATTTCGTCACGGAATGCACAGGAAGGGATCCACGCCTGGCTCAGACAATCCGCACACCTGGCTACACCAGAACCGATGGCACGACAAAACTGGCTCCGGATCTGGCCGCGGCCACAACCGGCTATCAGATCACGAAATATGTCGGGGCGTCAAAGTATGACTCGTACAAGTCCTCCGAGAACGATCTGCCGATCTTCAGGACCGCGGAGGTCTACCTTAACTACGCCGAGGCGAAAGCCGAGCTCGGAACTCTGACACAGACTGATCTTGATGTCTCGGTCAACAAGCTCAGGGACAGGGTGAACATGCCTCATCTTGACATGGAGGCGGCGAACGCCGATCCCGACCCTTACCTTCTTGATCCGGTCACCGGCTACAGGAATGTCACAGGAGCCAATCAGGGAGTCATCCTTGAGATACGCCGTGAAAGGACTGTGGAACTCATCTGCGAGGGATTCCGCTACTGGGATATCATGAGATGGAAGGAAGGCAAGAGGTTCGAGAGACCGTTCTACGGGATGTATTTCCCGGGAACCGGATCATACGACCTTGACGGCAACGGAACGATTGACTTCGTGATCTACGAAGGAGAGAAACCGGCCGTGAAAGACGGTGTGGTATATGCCTCTTTAAAAGAGCTTCATCTATCAGACGGGAACTCAGGCTACATCACCGTCCATCCGGACATCGAAAGAAAATGGGACGAGGAAAAAGACTATCTTTACCCTGTTCCTACCGATGACAGGGTTCTTACCCAAGGCAAGATCACCCAGAATCCCGGATGGGATGACGGTCTGGATTTCTAATCAATCAGATAAACAATTATTGAAGTCATGAAGAATAAACTATATCTAACACTGCTTGCGGCGGCATCGTTCCTGTTCGGATGCGTTTCCGCTCCGGAACTTCCTATGCAGCAGTTGGAGGTGGCCGCTGACGCGATCGTGTCCGCGGCGACAGGAGCTGAGTATCCTGTGGCTGTCACATCGAACACAAAATGGACTGTCAGCTCTGACGGGGCGGATTGGATCACCGCTGACAAAGAACAGAGCACAGGAAACGCCACTCTGACTCTCACCATACTGCCAAACGAGGAAGAGGCCAGGGAAGCCGTCATCACACTTGCGGCGTTCTCCGACAACTCCATCCGCAGGACAATATCGATCAGGCAGTCCGGCGCCAATGAGAGCGGAGTGATCTCCATCAAGGAACTCAGGACGATGGAAGAGACCGGAAAGACTGTCAGCCTCACGGCCGGAACACGGGTCAGAGGCTTCATCCTGACTGACCCTGTCGTCGCCAACTGGCCGGACGGGGCAATCGCGATCGAGGATTCCTTCACGGAAGCATATTCAGGAATAAAGGTGAAACTGCCGGAGGTTCCGGACTATTCCCAAGGTGTCGAAGTCGAGGTTCCGCTTGACGGGGCGTCCCTCTACAGGGATGAGACGGGTTATCTTGTGCTTGAGGCTTCCAAAGCTGACAGCACTGACGTGACACCTGTCGTGGTCAAGCCGATAGTGTTGGACTACACCAAGCTTGCCTCAGGAGCCTACGAGTCAATGTACGTCAGCCTGAACATGCAGATCACGGACGGTGGTCTGAACGGAGTGTTCTCCGACTGTCCGCTGCTGGAGGACTCAGACGGCAACAATGCCAGGCTCAACGTCTTGAGTGAATCCGTGTTGGCCTCCACCAACACCAGTGACGGATCATGCTATGTCAGCGGCATCGCCGGTTTCGCATCGGAGATTCCGCAGATATCCCCGACGTCCGCCGCGGACGCGAGGTTCGACGGAATGCGGTTCGGAGTCAAGATCGGAGTACGCAGACTCCCTTACATCCTGTCGTTCTACGCCAACTCACAGAAGAACAAGGATCTGAAGTACAGCGTCATCAAGGATGGCACCTACGCCAAACTCGGAACCGATTTCTATGTCAAGGACAAGGATGATAAGATCGGTGCGGTGTTCACGGCCAAGACGACCGAAAAGATGACAGGATCAGGGCAGTTCAGAATGACACACTGGGCTGACGAGGCGGCACATGACAACGTCCCTGGAAAATCATTCGCCGGCGACGATGGCTCCGGCTACACCTTGACAGTCCCTCTCCAGACAGACCTTCCGTCCAGGTTCCACATCGCGTTCGGAATGGCCGGTACCGGAGGAGCCATCAAAAACTGGATCCTGTCATATTCAAATGACAACGAGACTTGGTATAAAGGCGCTGATTTCATCATTGACAAGGCCATATCCGGTTCTGGTTTCTACTATTACTACGACTTGGTTCTCGAACCGGAGATCAGCTTCACGGCGGGAAACACCCTCTACTTAAGATGGACGGCGACAGGTACGACAGGAGTGAACGGATCAACTGTGACCGGCCTGGGATCTGACGTGAGATTCTCTTGCTGCTGCGCCATATTTGATGAATATTCCGCCTCGACCTCGGTTCCCGCAGGCGCGGTTTATTACGAGCCGTTCGACAATCTCACGGAAGGTCTTGACTATCTATGGGGTGACAGGCTTGCCGCGATGATGAACTTCTGTGGAAGCGACATCAGCAAGTGGACAGACGGACAGAAGAATGGCCTGACCGGTGAAAATGTCCATCAGAGAAGAGGCTACGCACAGGTCGGTTTCGTCGAGTCACAGGCCGTGGCCAGAGCCAAGTACACCAACACGGTCGGGAGCCTGACGACACCGGCGCTTGGTGCAAACGGTGATCTCAATCTGTCATTTGATGCGATGGCCTATCATACTCCTGCCGACAGACCGAACGCCAAGGCCGGCGAGCCGGCTGACAAGAGCGGTGACTTGAAATCAGTCGTGGTAAGGATCGATGGAGGCGGCACCATCGACGGAAAGACGGAAGTCATTGTGGACGGCTTGTCGACAAGCGCTTTCAAGAGCTTCTCTCTGAAGATTTCCGGAGCGACAGCCGGCACAAGAATCACATTCACAAGCGCTCCGGCAAGCGGTGAGTTCAGCCGTTGGTTCATAGACAACATACTTGTAACAAAATAACACGATGAAAAGAACATTTCTAATATTTGGCATGATGGCCATGCTGGGAGCATGCGCTTCCGCACTCGACAACGCCGATTACATTCCGGGTCCCACCTCAGGTGAGACCCCGGATGTGACCGATCCGGACGTGATCGCCGAAAATCAGGTCAAGGTCATCTCTTTCAACATCAGGACCGCGAACGGTGACAAGAACACCGGCAACGCATGGAACATCAGGAAAAAGGCCATCCCCCCAATGTTCAAGAAAGAGAATCCGACAGTCTTCGGAGTACAGGAGGCTCTTTCCGAACAAGTCAATTTCCTGAACTCCGAGCTTCCCGAATATGCATCCGTAGGTGTCGGCAGGGATGACGGCAAGGAGAAAGGCGAGTTCATGTCCATCTTCTACAAGAAGAGCGATGCAAGCCTTGTCGATTGGGGCACATTCTGGCTCTCACAGACCCCGGACACTCCGTCAAAAGGCTGGGACGCGGCCTACAACAGGACCGCCACTTGGGCGATCTTCAAGCACGAGCCTACGGGCAAGAGGTTCATCTATGTCAACACACATCTGGACAACGCTGGCAAGCTGGCGCGGCAGAACGGTCTCCTGCTGATCCGCGACAAGATCCTTGAGATGAACAAGGAGGGACTTCCTGTCATTCTCACTGCCGATTTCAACTCATCGACTGACAACGCGATCTTTGACTGTGTGAAAGCTGTGATGCAGGACGCGCGCAAGACATGTCCTTCCACGGACAACCATGCGTCGTTCAACGGCTGGGGCCAGTCAAGTTCCGTGATCGACCACATCTTCTACTATGGTTTCTCGGGAATCCGGTTCCGCACCGTCACTGAGTCCTACGAAGGGATACAGTACATGTCAGATCACTATCCGGTCTCCGCGGTTCTGGAATTTCCGGAGAAGTGACGAAGATCCTTCGGCTTGCTCAGTGGCCTACAGTTCCTGTCACAGAGCCGTTGAAGGTCGGTGAACGAAAACAGGGAGGCAGTTCGCCTCCCTGTTTTTATTGTCAAAGGAAACATCAAAAGCCAAAATATTCCTTGGCGTTGTTGTATGAGATGTCACGGACCATCCGGGCGACGGTGTCGATCTCTGATGCCGGGATCTTTCCGGCCTCTACATCGGTGCCGATCACATCACAGAGGATGCGGCGGAAATATTCATGGCGAGGGTAGCTGATGAAGCTGCGGGAGTCGGTCAGCATGCCCACAAAGCGGCTCAGAAGACCGAGGGATGACAACGCGTCAATCTGTCTGCGCATTCCGTTCTCCTGATCGAGGAACCACCAGCCGGAGCCGAACTGCATCTTGCCGGGAACCGAGCCGTCGTTGAAGTTGTAGGCCATTGTCGTCATCACCTCGTTGTCCTTAGGATTCAGGCAATAAAGGATGGTCTTCGCAAGGTTGCCGGTCTTGTCAAGGGCATCGAAGAACCTGTTTCCCGCTGCCGCCACCGGCTTGTCGTTCATCGAGTCGCAACCCGCGTCAGGCCCGACGCTGTTGAATATTCTTGTGCAATTGTTACGAAGCGGCCCGACGTGGAACTGCTGCGTCCAGCCGGACTCCGCGTCCATCACCGCCAGATCGCGCAGAACCGCGCTCTTGTACTTGGCCGCATCATGTGTGTCAACAGGCATTCCGGAAAGGGCGGCGCTGAATATTCTCTCGATCTCGTTTTCATCATATTCCCCGGCATAGAAAGTGTCAATGCCGTGGTCGGAAAGGCGGCAGCCCATCGACCCGAAGAAATCGTGACGTTTGCGGAGAGCCTCGATCATGGTTGAATATGAACGTATTTCCACCCCGGCAGCCTCGGAGAGTCTTCCGAGATATTCATTGAATGACTTCGCGTCCTCGATTCCCATCACCTTGTCAGGCCTCCACGTCGGAAGGACTTTGGTCCCGAAAGGATGCTCCGCGATCTGCCTGTGCCAACGAAGGTCATCTGCCGGGTCGTCGGTAGTGCAGACCACCTCGACATTGAACTTCCGGATAAGAGCCTGTCCCCTGTACTCCGGAGTGGCCAGTTTGGCGTTGCACTCCTCGAAGATCCCGCGCGCGGTCTCCGGCTTCAGGATCTTGTCTATTCCGAAAACACGGCTGAGTTCCAGATGCGACCAGTGGTAGAGAGGGTTGCGCATCAGGTAAGGCATGGTCTCCGCCCATTTCTCAAACTTTTCCCATGAGGATCTGTCACCGGTGATATATTCCTCCGGCACCCCGTTCGCCCTCATCGCCCTCCATTTGTAGTGGTCGCCGCTGTGGCCGTCCACCAGCCAGAGCTGCGTTATGTCGCGGAACTGGATGTTCTCTGCGATCTCCCGCGGTGAAAGATGGCAATGGTAGTCGATTATCGGCAGTTTTTCGGCATGATTGTGGAAAAGTTGCCGGGCTGTCTCGTTGGACAGCATGAAATTCTCGTTGATGAATGCGCGCATTGTGTTGTCAGCTGTTAGAGTCCTAGGCCGGGAATATGTTGCCATTCTTCCAAGCCAGACGATTTCCGTACAAATTTAGCAACACGGACGGTAAATTACAACATTATTCATATCTGACATTATGTCAGCGATTCTGTAATTGGCAGATATTTTGATATCTTTGCAGTCGCTTATGATGACTTTCCAGCCATTGCAAGTGCAAGTGTATGAAAACAAGGAGAAATAACGATATGAGCAAAAAGAACAAAGAAATAAAGAATAAAGAGCAGGAGGAGCCGAAACAGGAAAGCAAGACTGCCGAACAGGCGGAGAAAAAAGCCGAGAAGAGGCCGGAAAGTAAGGAAAAGGCTCCTGAGGTTGATGAGGAGGCAAGGAAGATCGAGGAGAAGCTGAACGCCCTTCTTAAAGAGAATGAAGAACTTAAGGCGAGCGTGGCCAAGGAGAAGGACGACTACATCCGCCTGATGGCAGACTTTGAGAATTTCCGCAGACATTCAGCAGAGGCCAAACTTGAACTTGTGTCCTCAGCGTCGGCCGACACAATCAAAGGACTGCTTCCGGTGTTGGATGACTGTGAGAGAGCTATGAAGATGCTTGAGACTTCAGCCGACGAGGTCGCCAAGGAAGGTACAGCGTTGATATTCAACAAACTGATGTCCTACCTTAAGACCAAGGGGCTTGAGGCGATCAAGGCCAAAGGTGAGAAATTTGACACTGATTTCCACGAGGCGGTGGCCCAATTCCCGGTTCAGGAAGAGGACAAGAAAGGTCTCGTCTATGACGTGGTTCAGACAGGATACACCCTTTCGGGCAAGGTCATCCGCTACGCCAAAGTGGTTGTAGGAATATAGGAGATTAAGTGAATATGGCAGAGAAAAGAGATTATTACGAGGTTCTGGGGGTCGCCAAGACCGCCACAGCCGATGAGATAAAGAAAGCTTACAGGGCAGCCGCCATGAAATGGCATCCTGACCGTTGGGTAGACGGAACGGATGCGGAGAAGAAGACCGCCGAGGAGAAATTCAAGGAGGCCTCGGAGGCATATTCTGTGCTCAGCGACCCTGACAAAAAGGCAAAATACGACCAGTACGGATTCGCCGGAGTGGACGGCCAGCCGGGACCGGACTTCAGCGGAGGGTTCGGAAACCTGAACGACATTCTGAACGACCTCTTCGGAGGCGGATTCAGCGGATTCAGCGGAGGCGGATTCTCCGGGTTCGGAGGTTTTGGAGGCGGCAGTCAGGGACGTGCTCAGCAAAGAGTCATGAAAGGACGTGACATCCGAACAAGAGTTCGTCTGACCCTTGAGGAGATCGCCGCCGGCGCCGAGAAAGAAATCACCATTGAGCGCAACAGACCGTGTCCTGACTGCGGCGGGCGCGGAACCAAGAACGCTTCGGATGTCAAGACCTGCCCGTCATGTAACGGCACAGGACAGACGCAGCGTGTCGTCAACTCGCTGTTCGGTAGGACAGTCACGTACTCAACTTGTCCTCAGTGCGGCGGAGAAGGCAAAGTCATCAGCAATCCTTGCCGTACATGCGGAGGCTCCGGTTTAGTCCGCAGGCGCGAGACTGTCAAGGTCAAGATCCCGGCAGGTGTAGAGGATGGTATGCAGCTGACAATCAGAGGCGAAGGCCATGCGGCTCCGCACGGTGGCGTCAACGGAGATCTTCTTGTGATCATCGAGGAGATTCCACACTCATCATTGAAGCGCGACGGCAAGAACCTGTTCTACTCGACGGTGATCTCCGTCACCGACGCCATTCTGGGAACCGAGATCACGGTTCCTTGTCTGGACGGCTCATACAAAGTCAAGGTCGATCCCGGCACTCAGTCAGGCACAGTGATGAAGCTCAGAGGGAAGGGACTCCCGGCGGTGAGCGGGTACGGAAGCGGTACCGGAGACCTTTATGTAAAGATCCTGGTCTGGATTCCAAAGAGGCTTTCCTCCGATGAGAAGAACGCCTTGGAAAATATGAGGGCAAGCAGGTCGTTCACACCGGATCTTTCCCGTGACGACAAGGCGCTGTTCGACAAGATGAAGAACATATTCTAAAGATGAAAGTGACTCATACGGCAATATTCGGTTTTATGGCCTTCCTGTGCTGCGTTTCGTGCGGGAGGGCCGTTTCCGTTCTTGACGGGACCTACACTTTGGACAATGCCATAGAGGTCGAAGGCCGCCAAGGTGTCGCCACAGACGGGGAATTCTACTACATTTCCGGCTCCACGGCTCTCTACAAGTACGACATGGATGGCAATCTGATCGCCAAAAACGAAGAACCATTCAAGGACCTGCAGCTTGAATGCAACCACATCGGAGACATCGATGAATATGAGGGTGAGATCTACGCCGGATGTGAATATTTCCTCGACGGTGCGGGAAAGAACATCCAGACAGCGATCTACGATGCGAAGACTCTTGAATATAAGCGATCCATCCCTTGGGTTCCTGAATCAGGACAGGTGGAATGCTGCGGCCTTGCGGTGGACAGAGAGCGGCAGGAGGTCTGGATGGCCGATTGGGTACAAGGTTCGGAACTCTATTGCTACGACTTGAAGACAGGAAAGTACCTTAGGAACCTCACCCTATCCCCCGCACCTAGACTCCAACAGGGAATATATTGTGTGGACGGGCAGATGCTGATCTCATGTGATGACGGGGACGCGGAGAAGGGCGAGCCGGACAATCTGTACAAGGCCGACATGAAAACGGGTGAAGTCTCGCTTTTCCGAAGCATGGATGATTTTATCATGACCGGTGAGATAGAGGGTCTTACAATGAATCCGAAGAATGGAGACCTCATCGTGATGTCCAACAGAGGCGCCCGAATCATCCTTGGGATGCCGAAAGGTTTTTATCCTGGCTACGACCGTGAGATCCACGACATATATGTCTACAAACATGACAACAACAATCGATAACATATCAACGAACAATGGCAAAAGTAATCACATTCGGAGAGATCATGCTCAGACTCTCCACCCCAGGCTACCTGAGGTTCTCACAGGCAAGACAGTTTGAGGCGACATTCGGTGGCGGAGAGGCCAACGTGGCCGTCTCTCTGGCCAACTTCGGGGTTGACACTGAATTTGTGACCAGGTTCCCGGACAACGACATAGCGAAAAGCTGCATCCGCGACCTTCACTCCTATGGGGTCGGCACCAAGCACTGCGTGTTTGGCGGCGATCGTTTAGGAATATATTTCCTTGAGACCGGAGCTGTGGCACGTCCAAGCAAGGTGGTCTACGACCGGGCATATTCGTCAATCTCAACCATCCAGCCGGGAATGATCGACTGGGAGAAGGTCTTCGAGGGAGCGGATTGGTTCCATTGGACCGGGATCACCCCGGCGATCAGCCAAAGTGCGGCTGACGTGTGCCTTGAAGCGATAAAGGCCGCCAACAGACTTGGAATATTCGTGTCATGCGACCTCAATTACAGGAAGAATCTTTGGAAATACGGCAAGACAGCCGCCGAAGTGATGCCTGCCCTCGTGGAAGGCTGCGACCTTATCCTCGGCAACGAGGAGGATGCCGAGAAGGAGTTCGGGATCAAGCCGGAAGGATTCGACGCCGAGCAGACCGACGGAACCATCGACCAGAGCCGCTTCGAGAGCGTGTGCAGGCAGCTGATGGCAAGATTCCCACGCTGCAGGAAGGTCGCCATCACCCTGCGTGGCTCGATCAACGCCAACCACAACACATGGGGCGGGGTCATATTCAATGGAGAGAGACTCTTCCAGTCCCGACGCTATGACATAACTCACATCGTGGACCGTGTCGGCGGAGGAGACTCATTCATGGGCGGCCTCATCTATGGCCTCCTGACTTACAAGGATGACCAGCTGGCCATAGACTTCGCCGCTGCCGCGTCAGCGCTGAAGCACACCATATTCGGTGACTTCAATCAGGTCAGTGTCAAGGAAGTGGAGAATCTTATGAAAGGAAACGGCTCCGGCCGCGTGTCAAGATAATATTTACGGATATGGCAAAGTACAGAAAAATTGAGACGTTGACCGCGATGAAAAAGACAGGAATCGTGCCTGTCTTCTTCAACAGCGACATCGAGATCGCGAAGAATGTGGTCAAGGCTTGCCACAAAGGTGGCATCAGAGCCTTTGAGTTCACCAACCGTGGAGACTTTGCGGCAGAGGTCTTCAAGGAGTTGTCTAAATTCGTCATGGCCGAGTGCCCGGGACTGATTCTCGGCGCCGGCACCATCATAGACGCTCCTACCGCCGCTCTCTACATCCAACTTGGAGCCAACTTCATCGTGTCCCCTTGCCTGAACCCTGAAGTCGCGAGACTGTGCAACAGACACGGCATCCCCTACACGCCCGGATGCGGCAGCGTCACCGAGATCAGCAACGCCCAGGAACTCGGATGCGACATAGTGAAGGTCTTTCCGGCCGGAAGTGTCGGCGGGCCTAAGTTCGTCAAGGATGTCCTCGCCCCGCTGCCTTGGTCGATGATCATGGCGACAGGGAGCGTAGAGCCGACCGAAGAGAATCTCTCGGCATGGGCCAAGTCAGGAGTCACATGCGTCGGAATGGGCTCAAAACTGTTCCCGAAAGAGATGATAGCCGCAGGTGAATGGGACAAAATCACCGATCTGTGCAGGTCGGCGCTGAAATTCTTCAAATAATCTCAAAAAGTTTTTGGATTAC